>NZ_BOCG01000081.1 GCF_016587775.1 Lactobacillus nasalidis
GCTGGACGCCTTCGGCTGCCACGGGGTTTCCGGCATCGTCGGCTCTTTGACCGTCGGGCTCTTTGCCAGCCGGGGAATCGACAAGCAGATTTCCTTGAACGGTCTCTTTTACGGCGGCGGCTGGCGCCTGCTCTTCAACCAGCTGGCCGGCACCCTGTTCACGATCGTCTTTACCCTCCTAATGGTCAGCTTGATCACCTTCATCTTGAAGCGGTTCGTCAGCATGCGGGTTTCCGTGCGCGACGAGCAGCTGGGCCTGGACCTCAGCGAGCACGGCGAATTCGCGGACTACCAAGTCGGCGAGGCTTCCGTCTTTTCATTGAAATAGACAGCAAAAAAGCTTTGGCACAAGCCAAAGCTTTTTTCTTTTGCTCAGTTGAAGGAATACAGGCGCTGCAGGATCAGGTAGGCCCCGCTGACCATCTGCCGCATTGGCCGGGCGTCCCGGGAGACAAAATGGCCCACTAGGCGGTGCTTGAAGGACTTGTAGGTCTCCAGGTCATAAGTCTTCAGGAACTGCCAGAGCTCGTCTTTTTTGTCCAGGTAGACCTGTTTTTTGCCGCGGATCAGGATGACGCTGGTCACGCCGGTAACGGCCTCCAGGAAGTATTTCATGTACTTGGCGTATGGAGCCCGCTTGTTGACCTGGGAAGCGTAGAAAACGATCAGCTGCTTGTTGATCAGGATCTGCTGGTCGATCTTCCTCAGCATCACCTGCTCGTTGACCGACTGGTCGTCTCTGCCGATAAAGTAGTGGTAGAGGTTGACCGGCAAATAGCGCATGGTCTGCACGTGCACCATCGGTTCGAAGACGAAAATGTTGTCGTCATAGGAAACCTTGGTCGGCAAGGTGACCTTGGAGCGTTCCAGAACCTTCCGGTTGTAGATCACGGAGTGCAGCATGAAGTACTGGCCCAGCCGCAGCTTGACCTCATCCCAGGAAAAAGTCCGCCCCACCGGCAAGTGCGGGAACTTGATCACCCGCTGCCGGTTCAGGGCCGGCTTGTCATAGACGTAGTTGGCCAGGAAAAGGTCCACTTCGGGATTGTTGTCCAGATAGTCCAACACCTGCAGATAGGCCTCCTGGTCCAGCCAGTCGTCGCTGTCGACGATCTTGACATACCGGCCCCTGGCCAGGCGGAGGCCATGGTTGATCGCCCCGCCGTGGCCGGCATTTTCCTGGTGCACGGCCTCAATTGCCGGATACCGGTCATGATATTCGTCCAGCAGCCGGCCGGTTTCATCGGTCGATCCGTCGTCGATAAGGATGATCTGCACCCGGTCCTGGCCGGCCAGAAGTGAGTCGACGCAGCGCTTGAGATAAGCAGCTGAATTATAGCAGGGGACAATGATTGTTAATGTTTCTTTCACCGTGGCACTCTTCTTTCCCATGACTTTTTTGTCCCTACTAGTATAGCAACTTTTTCTAAAAGAAAGCCTTTTCCAATGCTAAAGAATCTTTAAATTCAAATTAATTCTGCTTTGGCAAACAAAAAACTCCCTGCCCGGAGGCAGAGAGCTTGTTTTTTGCTTAACTTAGGGAAAAATTAGCCCATCAAAGCGATTGGGTCCAACTTGATCCCAGGGCCAAAGGTTGCGGCAACTGCGCAGCTCTTGATGTATTGACCCTTGGCTGAAGCTGGCTTTGCACGCAGGATAGCGTTTTGCAAAGCGCGGAAGTTTTCAGTCAGTTGTTCTTCAGTGAATGAAACCTTGCCGATAGCAGCGTGGATTGAAGCTTGACGGTCGACACGGTATTCTACTTGACCAGCCTTAACGTTTTGAACAGCCTTGGCAGTGTCCATAGTAACAGTACCAGTCTTCGGGTTTGGCATCAAGCCCTTAGGCCCAAGCACACGACCCAAACGACCAACCTTGGCCATCATCATCGGGGTTGCGATAACAACGTCAAAGTCCATGTAGCCGTTTTGAACCTTTTCTACCAGGTCGTCTGCACCAACTTCGTCAGCGCCGGCTTCCTTGGCTGCTTCGGCTTGTGGGCCTTCAGCGAAGACGATAACCTTAACTGACTTACCAGTACCGTTTGGCAGAACGATTGAGCCACGGATTTGTTGGTCAGCTTGCTTCGGGTCAACGCTCAGGTTGTATGATACTTCTACAGAAGCGTCAAAGTTAGCGTATGAAGTTTCCTTAACGAGCTTGATAGCGTCTTCTACTGAGTACAACTTGCTGCTGTCGACTTTCTTAGCAGCTTCTACGTATTTCTTACCATGCTTTGGCATGAAAAATCCTCCTTGTATGTGTGGTCAAACGAGCTTTCTCTTTGCTCTCCCACCTGACTTGTTAATCAAAAAATTAACAAATTAGTCCTTTACTTCGATACCCATACTTCTAGCGGTACCTTCAACCATACGCATAGCAGCTTCGATTGAGGCAGCGTTAAGGTCCTTCATCTTGGTTTCAGCGATTTCCTTAACTTGAGCAGTGGTTACAGAACCAACCTTGTTCTTGTTAGGTTCACCGGAAGCCTTTTGAATGCCAGCAGCTTGCTTCAGCAAGATTGGTGCTGGAGGAGTCTTGGTTACGAAGTCGAATGAACGGTCTTCGTAAACAGTAATGACTACAGGGATGATCATGCCCTTTTGGTCAGCAGTACGAGCATTGAAGTCCTTGGTAAAGCCAACAATGTTGATACCTGCTTGACCCAAAGCAGGACCTACTGGAGGTGCAGGGGTTGCAGCGCCAGCTGGAATTTGTAACTTAACAACGTTAATAACTTTCTTTGCCACGGTCAAAACCTCCTTGATTCCGTGATGCGGTTAAAATGGAGAGTTTCCACACTCTCCTCCCACAATAATAAAGTACGTTTAATATAGTACTCTGAAAAAAGGCAGATTGCAAGACTTTTTTATTAGTCTTCCATCTTCTTGACTTGGTCAAAGTCCAGTTCGGCGGTCGTTGCGTGGCCGAACATGTCGATGGTCAAGAAGAGCTTTTGCTTGTCGTCTTGGATTTCCGCGATCTTGCCGACCATGCCGTTGAAGGCACCTTCGGTGATCATGACGCTTTCGCCGACTTCGTAGTCGTAGTCGACCTTTTCGCTGGCTTCGCCTTCCTGCATCTGCAAAATGGCTGCCACTTCGTCATCGTAAAGCGGAGAAGGCTTTGAACCACCGCCGTGGCTGCCGACAAAGCCAGTCACGTTTGGCGTGTTCCGGACGACGAACCAGCTTTCGTCAGTCATGACCATCTCAACCAGCACGTAGCCTGGGAAGACCTTTTCATTGACTTCTTCCTTCTTGCCGTGAACGTCTTCGATCTTTGGTTCCTGCGGAACGACAACCCGGAAGATGTAGTCCTGCATCCCCAGTGACTGTGCCCGGGAGAGCAAGTCAGATCTAACCTTGTCTTCGAAACCAGAATAAGTGTGCAAGACGTACCATTGCTTCTTGGCGGATTCTACCATAATCTCAAAATCTCCTTTTTTGGCAAACAAAAAAACCTCGCTACAGAGGTTTCTAAAACTAGCATGATTATAACATATTTTGCTGCTCTTACAGAACCATTTGAATCAATCTTTCAAACACCCAGTCCAAAGCACCCAAGAAAAGCGCGTAAAGCAGAGAAGTTACGACCACGTTAACCGTGTCGCGCCGGTTTTCCTTTGCGCTTGGCCAGTGAACCAGTTTCATCTCGTGACCAACGCTCTTAAAAAACTTAATCATCCCTGTCTACCTCGTTTCCTTGTGCAAAGTCTTCTTGCCGCAGTGCTTGCAGAACTTGTTCAGTTCCAAGCGCTTGGTGCGGCTGCTGCTTGCAGTGATTGAGTAGTTCCGTGACCCGCAGACGCTGCAGGCCAAAGCTGCTTTCTTTACTGCCATAAATTTCACCTTCAAACTTCATTAAATTTTAGCAAAAATTCTCCTTAAAAGCAACTGTTTGCTGACAGACTTTATTTGCCATCTCACAGCGCGACTGTGTCATAATGGTACTATCAATCACTGTTACTGTTTTTATAGCCTGCCCAGCCGCGGGCAAGAGGAGAAGAAAATGAACCAACACCCTGAATACCTGCTGAACAAGATCAAGTCGCCAGCCGACTTGAAGGTGCTCAACTTAGAGGAAATGACCCAGCTGGCCGCGGAAATCCGCCAGCTGATCATTGAAAAAGACGCCGCTGTCGGCGGCCACCTGGGACCGG
>NZ_BOCG01000082.1 GCF_016587775.1 Lactobacillus nasalidis
AGATTTCCTCAGCCGCCGGCTTCTTCAACATCGGTCTGCCGGGCCAGGCGCAAGCCGGCTGGCTGACCGCCATCTGGATCGGCCTGGCTTTCAAGAGCCTGCCAGGCTACATCCTGTTGCCGTTTGAAATCATCGCCGGCATCATCGCCGGTGCCTTGGTTGCCGGGATTGCCGGCTGGCTGCGGGCTTACTTCGGGACCAACGAAGTCATCTCCACCATCATGCTCAACTACACCGTCCTCTACCTGTGCCAGTACCTGCACCAGGACGTCATGAACAAGAGCCTGCGCGTTGACACCGACACTACCAAGACTATCGGGGCCAACGGCAGCCTGCGGATTCCGTGGCTGAGCGAAATGTTTGGCGACTCCCGGATCAGCGGCGGTATCTTCTTGGCCATCATTGCCCTCGTCCTCTTCTGGTTCCTGATGAAGAAGACCACGGTCGGCTTTGAAATCAAGGCTGTTGGTCTGAACCCGTTTGCCAGCCGTTACGCCGGCATGAGCGACAAGAAGAACATCATCATCTCCATGCTCTTGTCCGGGGCCTTCTGTGGCCTGGGCGGGGTTGTGCAAGGTCTGGGGACTTACCAGAACTACTTCACCCAAACGACTACCCTGGACATCGGCTGGGACGGCATGTCCGTTGCCCTTTTGGGCGGCATGAGCGCCATCGGCATCCTGCTGGCTTCCCTGCTCTTCTCCATCCTGAAGATCGGTGGTCTGGGCATGCAGACGGTTGCCGGGATTCCTTTCGAAATCGTGTCAATCGTTATCGCTGCCATCATCTTCTTCGTAGCTATCAGCTGGGCTGTCGGCCTGCTTTTCAAGGAAAAGAAGTCTGACAAGACCGCGACCTATATCGCCACGGCGGAAACCGCCAGCCGGCAGGCCGCTAATGACCAGCAAAAAGGAGGGGAAGCATAATGAGCTTTGTGACTGTTTTAGCCTTAATCGTTTCATCAACTTTAGTTTATTCAGCTCCCTTGATTTTCACTGCCCTGGGCGGGACTTTCAGTGAAAACTCCGGGATCGTCAACGTCGGCTTGGAAGGGATCATGACCATGGGGGCCTTCACCTCCATCGTCTTCAACCTGAGCTTCGCCTCAACTTTCGGCACCGCTACTCCGTGGCTGGGCGCCCTCTTGGGCGGGGTTGTCGGGCTCATCTTCTCCCTGCTGCACGCCGTAGCTACGATCAACTGGCGGGCTGACCACGTTATTTCCGGGACGGTTTTGAACCTGATGGCGCCGCCATTGGCCGTCTTCCTGATCAAGGCCATCTACAACAAGGGGCAGACCGAAAACATCAACCAGAACTTCGGCTACTTCTCCTTCCCTGGCCTGGCCAAGATCCCAGTTATTGGGCCGATCTTCTTCAAGAACACCTCAGCTCCGGCTTGGGTAGCCATCGTCTTGTCCATCTTCCTCTACTGGGTCTTGTACAAGACCCGCTTCGGCCTGCGCCTGCGTTCAAGCGGTGAAAACCCGCAGGCGGCCGACACTTTGGGG
>NZ_BOCG01000083.1 GCF_016587775.1 Lactobacillus nasalidis
GACGTTCTTTTGAACCTGGTTGGCCGCGTTGAACAAGTCGCTGGTCTTGTCACTGGTCGTGAAGTTGCGCTTGGCACTGACGAAGCCGTTCTTCTTCATGAAGTTCAAGTAGTCCACGAAAATCGGCCGGCTTGGCCAGTAAACCATCAGCAGCGGCCGCTTGTCGCTGGCCGTCGTCTTCGTCCAGGTGGTGCCGTTCTTCAA
>NZ_BOCG01000084.1 GCF_016587775.1 Lactobacillus nasalidis
GTGAACCTGCATCCCTGCTGCGTTCACGCCTGTTTTTGTTGTCTATTTAATGGTAGCTGATCGTCTGGACCGCTCTTTTGGCACTGATCTCCCTAAAGAAGACCGGCGCCGAGACCCCCTTGAGGATCTGGTCGTTGGTATAAGTCACGATCACCGTGTCATCATAGCCGAGCCCGCGGAGCAGCTTGCGGTTCATGGTCGCCAATAGCTGCCCCTTTTTTACTTCCTGGCCGGCTTCAACCAAAATGTCGCAGCCGCCCCCGCCCAGCTCGACCGTATTTAGGCCCAGGTGGATCAATAAATCCAACCCTTCCTTGGTCCGGATGCCAATCTCATGGTTGGTCGGAAACAAGGAAGTAACCGTGCCGTTCAGGGGAGCGTAGATCAAGTCGCTGGACGGCTGAACCGCGAAGCCCTCGCCCAGTCCCTTGCTGGCAAAAATCTCATCGTTGACGTCCGCAAGCGGAAAGAGCCTGCCCTGGACCGGAGCCAGAACCTTGCTCAGCCGGGCCCTGCTCTTTAGCAAATCAAAAATTCTAAACATAAATCAACCTCAAAATGATATTCAGACTAAAATATGTAAGCGCAATCATCACTGTCTAGTTTATCATTTTGATGGTAGATTTACTACATGTTCCCGCTAACAATTGCCATTTCCCTAACGGAGCAGCCGTTTTGCCGCCGTTTCGACCTTCCAATTATATTCGTCAACCAATCTGTCCATCTCATGCCGGAATCTCCGTGAAAAGCTTAGAATCTCACCGTTCAGCATGACAATAGTCCGTTTGCGCAAGTTGATCGCCGCTACATTTTTCGGATTTATTAGGCAAGACTGGGATATTTTAGCCAAGAAATCATTTTCTTCATCAACTGCTTTGATATCCCCGACAAACTCGCTCCGCTTATTTGCAGCGACTAGCAGCAACTTATGCGCTGCTTGAGTCGTATGAATATAAAGCACGTCTTCTACGTTGATGTTATTGATCTGCCGGCCAAAGCGATAGGAAAAAGTCAGTTTCTTAGAAAAGTTGCTTTTGCCCAGTCTCGTCAATGCATCCCTTACGGTCTCGTTCATCCTCGCCTGCAAATCAGCGTCATTTTTATTGATATAATCTACCGCGCCAATCCGCCTTTCAAAAGTCATTGGCATGTATTCGCTATATGCCGTCACAAAGATAATCTGGGCTCGTTCATCCCGTCTTTTAATTTCAGCTGCTAGCTCAACTCCATTGTGCTCATTGTCTAATTCAATATCCAAAAAATAAATTCCGCCATCTAGGCTGTTTTCGTCTAAATAGTCGAGTACTTCTTGATATTTCGTGGCCAGCTTGCCAACTTCGTACTCAATATCATGATCATCTACAGGAGCCATTGCAAAAGCAATGCCAACTTTTAAAGAAAGGTTCACTGCTTGCTTAGGGTCATCATCGCAAATTATTATCGTGTATTCTGCCATTATCTGTCCTAACTAACCGCCATAGAAAAAGTAAAGTAGTCATCAGAGATGCCATACTCAATATACATGTTCTCATACTTGTCCTGTATCTCATGTACGTTTGCTAAACCATACCCCTTATGGCCTGTCTTGCTGCTGATACCCTTTTGAGCAATTTCATTCAGCTTGATCTTGTTTCCCTGACTGCATCTATTCTTTACAACAAATTCCAGCTCTTGCGGCTGTGCTTGGTACAGCATAATATCAATTCTCACCCATCCAGCATCACCTGTCTCTTGAAGTAAAAGCTCACTCTCTTCAATCGCGTTATCTAGGGCAATTCCGATGACTCTAATCAAATCGAAAAGTTTGACTTCTGCTGGTAGATCGGTAATTTCCTGGGCACATTCCAGACTGTAGCTAATTTTTCTTGCATTCATACGGTCTAACTTATCAATAATCAGCCCCTTCAGCGCGTGATTGTTGATATGGTTTAAACTCTTATACTTCCAGAGGTTAGGATCGTTAATTTCGGTATTGGAATAGTCAGCTAACTCTTCTAGCAAAGCTTTGTCCCGGCTGCTTTGAGCACTTTCCCGCAAAGATGCCAAGAGGTTCAAGTAATCATGCTTAAACCTACGAATCGTATCTTCGCTTTTTTCCAAATCCTGCAAATACTTTTCCCGCAATTCTTCTTCTTGCTGGTTAAGCAGGCCCTTTTGAATATGGAAATCAAACCAAAACATAATCACCGCGAAAAGAGTTTGGATCACGATCAGAACACTCAAAGTAATCGTTGGAGAGTAAAACCATTTATTATACAGTACTGCCAAATTTAAAAGAAAAGTTGAGACATATAAGTATACAAGTAAGCAGAATAATGGCTGTCCTGTCTTTTTGCTGGTGAAATTTTTTATTAATCTCTCCCTATTTTTTTGAATAGCAATAATAATCAAGAAGTATGCCAACAATGACATCCCCAATGAAAATATCTGCGAGTATCCAGCAAAACTGCTTTCTAACAAATTATCGATACTATCTAGAAAAATATCGGTAAAAAAAGCTAGTAGCAATGAATTCAAAAGCAATAGTTTATTATTTTTAGAGAAGTATTTATAGAAAAATAACGCTTCAAACAAATTGGCTAGAAAAGTCGCCCAAACATCGTACAAGGCAATAATAGTTGCCAATACGAGAACTGAAGAAACGACAAGCAACTGTCTTCGCTCGATTTTTACTCCGCCTAACAAATTAACCAAATAAAGGTCAAACAAAGCAGAAAGGATGATGGTTGTAAGATAAATAATAATATCCTGCATTAATTTTTCCGGTAACGAAATAGGTTCTTAATAAGCGTATCGATAAATTGGTTGCCTTTCTTACCATGCGTTCCTCTGATGAGACAAATCCCCTGCTGAAAACTTAGCCTCTCACTGTGCACATATGTATTTGCCACTGGAATCTCAGCAGCTAACGTCACTACAAGTATTGCTATAAAATTCTTCATGGTGCTTCCCTCCGATATAAACTAAATTATGGAAATAAAAAAGATTGAAGAGACAGTCTTATCTTCAATCTTTCCCGCTAACAATTGCCATTTTCCAAAGTCAATTCTCCGCCAAAGGCTTCCAAGCGGCCAACTTCAGCCAGGTTGATCTGGCCAGCAAAAGTCTCGTACTTGCCAGACGGATATTGCTCCAAGCTTAAGGCATCCCCTTCCTTGCTCTTCAAGATGCCATATTCTGCTTCTTCCTCATCCTTCATGACAAAGGACACGACTTGCCCGGCAACCAATTGCCAGAAGTCCTGCATCTGCTTGATGTTTGCTGCTTTACCTTGGACTTCAAATGGATCTGCCAGACCTTTTTCCTTGAGCTGGCGCCGGCAACGACTAATATCTTGCAAATACTCTGATTGATCAATTACTCTGTCAACAGCCGTCTTCTTAACCAGCAGCAATGAGTCATCCCGGCCCAGTTCATCCAAAGTCAAATATAAGCTGAAGTCGTCATCAGCACACAAGAGCTGGCCAACCGCGAATGAAGCTGGATCTTCTTTCAGATGAACTTCGCACAAACCATCTACAGTTGTATCTTCAGTATCCCGCAACTTAGGATTGTCCAGCAGCCATTCACCTGAGAAAGCTGCTAGCCGCCGAAGTTGACTGACAGCAACTTCTCCTGCAAAAGGTTGGTATTTGCCAGAAGGATATGCCGCGAAGCTGACTCTTCCGCCAGAAATCTGGTCAATATATCCCCATTGCTGGTAATCTTCGCCTTCCAGGCCAAAATAAACAACCTGCCCGGGCAATAAGTCCATAAAGCTTTCAACTGACTTGATCAAGCTGACTTTGTCTTCCAGCTTGAAAGGATCTGCCAGGCCTTTTTGCACCAGCAGATCCCGCCGGCGCTGGATCTCTGCCAAATAATCTGATTGATCCAACAGCCGCATGACCGCTGACTTTCTGATCAAGAGCAGCGAATCATCCCGGCCCAGTTCATCCAAAGTCAAGTAGAGCTGCCAGCCGTTTTCTTCAAACAATAATTTCCCGACTTCGAAACTGTCCTCATCTTCGCCAGTGTAGATTTCGTATAATTTTTCCATCCCTAACGACCTCACATTTCTCACTCGTTTTCTTATTTAAGCATACACTTTTTTCAGATTTTTTCTGCCAAGAACTCAAATCCGGTCGTTTTTCCGCGTATCCGGTCAAAAAAGGCCCCGCCTGAGCGGAGCCTTCTTCTTATTTTCTTTGCGTCAGCTGCCCGTCCATCATGTCATAGATGTGGTCAGCGTATTTTTCCAGCCGCGGGTCGTGGGTGACCAAAATGATCGCCTTCCCGTGGTCCTTGGCCAGCTTCTTAAACAAGCGGCCGACTTCTTCTACCCGCTCACTGTCCAGTGATGCCGTTGGCTCATCAGCCAGCAAAATCTTCGGGTTGGCGTACATGGCCCGGGCGATTGCCACCCGCTGCTTCTGCCCGCCTGACAAGTTCTCCGGATACTTCTTGACCAGGCCCTCAATCCCCAGGTCAGCCAAAAGATCCTTTAATTCTTCTTGGCGCAAGTTGCCGGTCTTCTTCACCTTGTCCACCAGCTGGAACTGTTCCTCAACCGTCAAGTACGGTACCAGGTTGTAAGCTTGTAAAACAAAGCCCAATTTGTTCAAACGCAGGCGGCTGCGGTCCTTTTCCTTCAACTGGCTGATGTCCTGGCCGTCGATTTCCACCTGCCCGCTCGTCGCGCTTTGCAAGGCGCCCATAATCGTCAACAGGGTGCTCTTACCGGCCCCACTTGGTCCCATCAACAGAACCACGTTGCCAGTATCCGCGCTGAAGTCGACCCCCTTGAGGGCAACCGTCGCTGCATCCCCCTGCCCGTAAACTTTTTTCACGTTCTTGATTTCAATCGCTGCCATTTTAGCCTCCAATTGCCTGTACCGGGTCAATCTTCAAAATCGTTCTGACTGGGTTCAGCCCGCCCAGCAGACCCATCAACAGCATCCCGCCGATCGCGAATGCAAAAATCTCAGGCGTAAAGGCCATCGGCGCAGATGCCGGCATGGCGGCCGCCG
>NZ_BOCG01000085.1 GCF_016587775.1 Lactobacillus nasalidis
AAAAAAAGCCGTCCTTTTGCTGTTATGCAAAAGGACGACTTGCTCGCGGTACCACCTTTAATTCCCGGCCTATCCAGCCGGACACTCTTGATCCTTAACGCAGATCACACGATGGCCGCTTCACGGTCATGCTCCCGGACGCGTTCCCTGCGCTGGCTCTGTTTCCTCTCAACTACGAAACTCGCTTTAAGAGCCGGGGGAGCAGGTACTACTTCCTTCGCTTTAGTTGTTAGATGTTATTCTAACAGGTCTCTCATTTTATTCAAGCCCTTTTTACAAACTTTTTTGAATTTTTTCTGCAAAAATTGCTTAAAACCGGTTGCAATTTTCATAGAATTGCCGTCAAACCGGGCCTGAGCGGGAATCAATAACTTTTTTAAAAACTTTGATTAAGACTTTAATCAATTGCTTTGACTTGCACTAAATAATGGGGTATTCTTTCCTCATGAACCAGAACCATCAAAATTAATCAGAAAGTCTAATATGCTCAATGAACACTGATAAAATCAAAATTTTCCTTGACCTGGCAGAAAGCCTGAACTTTTCGCGCACTGCCCAAAACATGAACATCACCCAATCAGCCGTTTCACAATCTATTTCTTCATTAGAACGCTATCTCAATACCAAACTCTTCTACCGCAGCCGCAAACAGGTAACTCTGACGCCGGCCGGACAGCTTTTTTACCAGGGCATGCATCCCGTAATCACCCAGTTCAACAAGGCGGTCACCCATGCCCGGGAAGTGGCCCAGTCGGTCAACACCCTGCTGACGATCGGCTTCGCCGGTTCAGGATACGACCGCTACGCGATCAACCAACTGGTGCAGGAATACAGCAAGTACAAGCCTGACGTCAAAATCTTCCTTGAAAACTATGACCACCGGACCATGGTGTCCAGGCTGAAACAGGGCTTTTGCGACGTGGTGCTGACCAGGCCTGAATCAATCGACTCCGGCATCACCCTCAGCTACCAAAAGCTGCTTGACGGCCGCTTCTACGCCGTCTGCAGCAAGCACTACGGCTATGCCGGCAGCCGGCCGGTAA
>NZ_BOCG01000086.1 GCF_016587775.1 Lactobacillus nasalidis
GGCTTCAAGCTGAAGTACTACACCAACTCCAACACTTCCTGGGCTGACGTCAAGGCCGGCAACGCCGATGCCTGCTTCGACGACGGCCCGTCCCTACGCTACGGGATCGCCAACGGCACCGGCCTGCGCATCGTCGGCAAGCAAGTGGCCAACGCCCCGCTGGCTTTTGCCGTTAAAAAGGGCAAGAACCAAAAACTCCTCAAGATGTTCAACGACGGTCTGGCATGGCTGAAGAAGACTGGCCGCTTGAAGAAGATCGTCAACAAGTACACCAGCAAGAAGGCCGTCAAGAGCCAAGTCGTAACCGACACTTCCATCATGGGCCTGGTCAAGGACAACGCCGGCGCTTTGATGCAGGGTCTGTGGATGACCATTGAACTGGCCATCGTCGGCATCCTGGCCGCCCTGGTCTTCGGCCTTATCCTCGGGATCATGGGGGTGGCTGAGCACAAGTTCTGGCATGGCCTGGCCAACGTGATCATCTACATCTTCCGCGGGATCCCAATGATGGTTCTGGCCTTCTTCATCTACATCGGGATGCCGACTCTGCTGGGCCACAAGCTGCCCCTCTTTACGGCCGGGATCCTGACCTTGATGCTGGACGAAGGGGCCTACATCGGGGCCATCGTCCGCGGGGGCTTTGAATCAGTCGACGTCGGCCAGTGGGAAGCAGCCCGGTCCCTGGGCCTGCCTTACTACAAGGCCCTCTGGAAGGTCGTTGCCCCGCAAGGCTTCAAGCTGATGATTCCATCTTTGGTCAACCAGTTCATCATCACCCTTAAGGATACTTCCATCCTTTCCGCCATCGGGGTCATGGACCTGACGCAGACGGGTACCACTTTGATTGCCCAGAACTTCCAGGGCTTCAAGATGTGGCTGATCATCGCCGTAATGTACCTGATCATCATCACCCTGCTTACTTGGCTGTCCAACTACATCCAAAAGAAGATGCAACATTAGTTAAAAGGAGGCTTTTTCCATGGAAGAAAAATACAAGGTTCAGGTAACCGACCTGCACAAGAGCTATGATGGCGTCCACGAAGTCATCAAGGGCGCCAACTTGAACGTCCTGCCCAGCGAAGTAGTCTGCATCATCGGCCCTTCCGGTTCCGGGAAGAGTACCTTCCTGCGCTGCATCAACAAGCTGGAAGAATTCCAAAAAGGCCACATCCTCGTCGACGGGGCCGACCTGGCCGACCCGAAGGCCGACATCAACAAGATCCGGGAAAACATCGGCATGGTCTTCCAGCACTTCAACCTCTTCCCGAACATGACCGTTTTGGAAAACATCACCCTGGCTCCGGTCGAACTGGGCAAGATGGACAAGGAAACGGCCATCAAGGAAGCCCACAAGTACCTGCAGATGGTCAACATGGACGACAAGGCCGACGTCAAGCCAACCACCCTGTCCGGCGGCCAGCAGCAGCGGGTGGCTATTGCCCGCGCCCTGGCCATGAAACCGGATGTCATGCTCTTTGACGAACCGACCAGTGCCCTGGACCCGGAAATGGTCGGCGACGTTTTGAACGTCATGAAGGAGCTGGCCCAGGAAGGGATGACCATGATCGTCGTTACCCACGAAATGGGCTTTGCCAAGCAGGTGGCCGACAAGGTTGCCTTCTTCTACGGCGGCGTGATCAAGGAACTGGGCACCCCGGAAGAAATCTTCGACCACCCAAAGGAAGAAGAAACCAAGAACTTCCTGAACAAGGTTTTGAATATCTAAGCCTGATTTGGATTTTTTAAAAACAAGTGAAAAAAGAAAAGGAAAGCGCTTGAGTTCCCACGCTCAAGCGCTTTTTCGCTGCCAGATTCATTAGAAACATACTTTATAATCACCGGTAAAATTATGATTCGTATTTACATCTGGTTAAATCCGTGTTAAGGTAGAAATGTTCCCTTCTTTAGAAGGAAATTCCGAACATTACCTACTGGAGGATCAAATGGAATTTATTAACAAGTATTTCGAGCTGGACAAGCTCGGTTCAAACCCTAAGCGGGAGTTCATCGCTGGTTTGACGACTTTCTTCGCAATGTGCTACATCCTGTTTGTCAACCCAAGCGTCTTGGGTGCCAGCGGGATGGACAAGGGCGCGGTCTTTACGGCAACCGCCCTGGCCAGTGCCCTGGGCTGTCTGATCATGGGGATTTTCGCCAACTACCCGATCGCAACCGCCCCGTCTTTGGGTCTTAACGCCTTCTTCGCCTACACTGTCTGCATCGGCATGAAGGTGAAGTGGCAAACCGCCCTGGCCGCCGTTTTCGTGGCCTCAATCATCTTCATTTTGATTACGGTCTTCAAGCTGCGCGAACTGATCGTCGACAGCATTCCTAACGACCTGAAATTTGCCATCTCCGCCGGGATCGGGATCTTCATCGCCTTCCTGGGCCTGCAGAACGGCAAGCTGGTCGTCAACAGTTCTTCTACCCTGGTAACTATCGGCTCCTTCAAGAACCCGGCTGCCTGGGTAACCATCTTCGGTCTGCTGGTCACCATCTTCCTGATGATCCGGCAGGTTCCAGGCGCGATCTTCATCGGGATCGTCCTGTCATCCATCTTCAGCATCATCGTTGGCCAAAGCAAGATGCCAACTTCTGTCGTTTCCCTGGCGCCAAGCCTGAAGCCAAGCTTCGGCCAAGCTATCATTCACCTGGGCGACATCAACACGGTGCAGATGTGGACGGTCGTTTTGACCTTCCTCCTGGTGGCCTTCTTTGACACCACCGGTACCTTGATCGGTCTGGCTCACCAAGCCGGCCTGGTTGACAAGGACGGCAAGATGCCAAGAATCGGCAAGGCCATGGCGGCCGACTCAACGGCCATGATGGCTGGTT
>NZ_BOCG01000087.1 GCF_016587775.1 Lactobacillus nasalidis
AAGAAGGCCTATCAGTATCCTGAGTAGGGCGGGACACGTGAAATCCCGTCTGAATCCGCGAGGACCATCTCGCAAGGCTAAATACTAACCAGTGACCGATAGTGAACCAGTACCGTGAGGGAAAGGTGAAAAGAACCCCGGGAGGGGAGTGAAAGAGAACCTGAAACCGTGTGCCTACAAGTAGTCAGAGCCCGTTAACGGGTAATGGCGTGCCTTTTGTAGAATGAACCGGCGAGTTGCGTTAGTCAGCAAGGTTAAGTCAGAAAAGACGGAGCCGCAGCGAAAGCGAGTCTGAACAGGGCGAGAAGTTGGCTGATGCAGACCCGAAACCAAGTGACCTACCCATGACCAGGTTGAAGGCGCGGTAAAACGCGCTGGAGGACCGAACCCACGTAAGTTGAAAATTGCGGGGATGAGTTGTGGGTAGCGGTGAAATTCCAAACGAACTTGGAGATAGCTGGTTCTCTCCGAAATAGCTTTAGGGCTAGCCTCGCAAAGAG
>NZ_BOCG01000088.1 GCF_016587775.1 Lactobacillus nasalidis
TGCCGCCGCCAAATCCGGAGTTGAAGCCGGAGTTTTGGCTTTGACCTTGGCCGTAGCCGCCAAATCCGCCGTTTTGCTGACGGCTTTCACGCTCACGGCGTGATTCGAGCAGTGAGAAGTTGTCAACGACGACTTCCGTCACGTAAACTCGCTGGCCGTCCTTGTTATCATAGTTTCTGGTCTGGATCCGGCCCTGGATGCCCACCAGGCTGCCCTTGCTGGTAAAGTTGCAGAAATTCTCCGCAGACTTGCGCCAGATTACGCAGCTGATGAAGTCCGCTTCTCTTTGGCCTGATGCATTGGTAAACTGCCGGTCAACGGCTAAAGTGAACGTAGCAACCGAGATTCCGCTCCCAGTAGTACGTAATTCAGGATCACGTGTCAAACGGCCAACAAGTACAACGTTATTGATCATACTTATTTCCTTCCTATTCCTGTATTACGGAAAACTACAATTACTTGTCTAACTTGACAGTCATTGAGCGCAGAACTGAGTCGTCGATCTTGCTCAAACGAGCAAATTCGTTGACAGCAGCAGCGTCGCTGGCCGTGAAGGTCATGATGTAGTAACTGCCTTCACGATACTTTTCGATTTCATATGCGAAACGACGCTTGCCCCAGTCCTTGGCTTCAACCATTTCGCCACCATTGTCAGCGATCACCTTGGTGTACTTGTCAATAATGGCCTTCTTTGCTTCATCGTCAACGTCTGGCTTGATGATGTAAGTAATTTCGTACTTGGTTGTCATGGACTATTGCACCTCCTTTTGGACTAAATGGTTCTTGCTAAAATCAAGAACAAGGAGTAATTGATCTAATTACTCGCAATGCCTAATTTTAGCACAAAATAAAAAAATTACCAAACATTTTTTACACGTGACCGGGATTTTCTCCCAACAACTAGTACGTCAAAAAGTCTGGTAATTTTTTATTTTATTTCAACTTGTTTTTTCTTTTTGAAAAAAGTCCGCCTATGCTTCCGGCTCGCTTTCGCCTTCAGCCGCGTCCTCGTCGTCTTCAGCCGGCACGACCGCCATGCTTGCCACGGCGCTGCCGTCAGCCACCTTG
>NZ_BOCG01000089.1 GCF_016587775.1 Lactobacillus nasalidis
AATTCAGCTCGCTCGACTTGCATGTATTAGGCACGCCGCCAGCGTTCGTCCTGAGCCAGGATCAAACTCTCAATTTGAAATTGAGCCTTTTTAATCTGCTCCAGATTATTTGCTTGCGAATTGACTTCGCTTATTTGTTTGGATCAAACTTCGTTTGACCCGCACACTGCGAAACTTTGTTCAGTTTTCAAAGTACCAACTGCGCCTTTGTGACGCAACGTTTTATATCTTACTCGCTTGCCGGCTGTTTGTCAACAGGCTTTCGATATTAGTTTTGTCTTCAATTTCTTTTTATTAAGAAAGCGCTTCGCGCTGTTCTTGAAGACATCTATTACTTTACCCCCTTTTTCAGCATCCGTCAATCTTTTTGCCATTTTTTCTTTAATAGTTTCGCTGATTTCATTTTTGCCTGTGCTTTTTTCTGGGCTGTCAGGCCAGTTTGAAAAAGTGATAAAAATCACTATCGCCACTTTTTTCGGCGCTTTCATGATACTACTTAGACACTCATGTAAGTGTTTTCAAGCGAATATTCATTGAAAAATTAGGCTAAATTTGCCTTGACAAAGAAAATCTAAGGACTATTATGTTAGGTGAAAAGGCTCACAAGTGATGTGCAGAACCTTAAGTTAGACAGATAGTTTTTATGGAGTGAAAAAATGGTTGAAACGAAGAAAACACAGACTGCTGCTGTGGCGGGCAAGGAATTGTCTGCTGATGAAAAAATGGCTGAAGCCAAGCGCTACACTGGTGAATTAGTCAACAAGGCCCTGGTTGCTGAGGAAGCCTACTCAACTTACAGCCAGGAACAAGTCGACAAGATCGTGGCCGCAATGGCCCTTGCCGGCAGTGAAGCTTCCCTGCAGCTGGCCCACGAGGCGGTTGATGAAACCGGCCGCGGGGTCGTTGAGGACAAGGACACCAAGAACCGCTTTGCTACCGAAAATGTCTACAACTCAATCAAGCACGACAAGACCGTCGGAATTATCGAAAGAAACCAGGTTGAAGGCTATGTAAAAGTCGCCTCCCCGCTGGGTGTTCTGGCCGGCATCGTACCGACGACCAACCCGACTTCAACGACCATGTTCAAGATCCTGATTGCCTTGAAGACGAGAAACGCGATCATCTTCTCCTTCCACCCGAAGGCCCAGAAGTGTTCAATCCATGCAGCTCAAATCATGTACGACGCTGCCTTGAAGGCTGGCGCGCCGAAGAACATCATCCAATGGATCGACAAGTCCAGTCTGGAAAACACCACGGCTTTGATCCGCAACCCAAAGATTGCTTCTATTCTGGCTACTGGCGGCCCGGGCATGGTGCACGCGGCTCTGCAGTCCGGCAACCCGTCAATGGGTGTCGGGGCCGGCAACGGGGCAATCTACATCGACCACACCGCCTTTTTGGACCGGGCAGTCGAAGACATCCTGCTTTCCAAGCGCTTTGACAACAGCATGATCTGTGCCACTGAAAACTCGGCTGTCGTGGAAGCACCGATCTACGACCAGTGGATGCAAAAGATGCAGGAAAAAGGGGCCTACCTGGTTCCAAAGAAAGACTACCAAAAGCTGGCTGACTTTGTCTTCAACGACAAACACGGCGTCAACGGCCCTGTAGCCGGCATGAGCGCCCGCTGGATCTGCGAGCATGCCGGCGTAACCCTGCCAGAAGGCAAGGACGTCCTCCTTTTTGAACTTGACCCAAAGAACATCGGCGAAAAGCTGTCATCTGAAAAGCTCTCCCCGCTTCTTTCCGTTTACAAGGCCAAGGACCGCGAAGACGGCATCAGAATCGTCAAAGCCCTGCTCAACTACCAGGGCGCCGGCCACAATGCTGCCATTCAGATCGGTTCTCCAAATGACCCGTTCATCGATGAATTCGGCAAAGCCGTCCAGGCTTCCAGAATTCTGGTCAACCAGCCTGACGCCCTGGGCGGCATCGGCGACATCTACACCGACGGCCTGCGGGCAAGCTTAACTTTAGGAACTGGATCTTGGGGGAAGAACTCATTGTCACACAACTTAACTACGACTGACCTTTTGAACATCAAGACGATTGCCAAGCGGCGGAACCGGCCGCAATGGATCCGCCTGCCAGGAAAGATCTTCTATGAAAAAGACTCAATTACCTACCTTTCAGATGAAAACGAACAAGACATCAGCCGGGCCTTTATCGTTGCCGACCCGGGGATGGTCAAGTTCCACTTCGTCGACAAGATTTACGAGCAGCTGGCTTTAAGAGACAACCACGTCGACACGGCCATCTACAGTGACGTTTTGCCAGACCCGCCGCTGAGCCAAGCCATCAAGATCGCCAAGCAGATGAAGAAGTTCACGCCGGACACCATCATCGCCATCGGCGGCGGCTCTGCTTTGGACGTAGCCAAGATTTCCCGCTACATTTATGAATACAGCCTGGATGAAGCCGA
>NZ_BOCG01000090.1 GCF_016587775.1 Lactobacillus nasalidis
GGCCTTCAAGAGCGTGATCTATGAAGAGCTGGCCCGGGCCAACGTCACGGTCAGCGTCGGCGGCGGCCTGATCGGCAGCTTTTTGTACGGCATCTTCTACCAGCTGCTGGGACAAGCAGGCGGCATTTGCCTGGCCGCTATCGCCATGCTCAGCGGGGTGTTGATGTTCTTTGACGTGAAGTTCCGCGACCTGGTCGCGGCTTTTCAGAAAATCAGCCGCGCCTTCATCCAGCAGAGCCGGGACGGAGCCGGCCAGCTGAAGGAAAAATACAGCGAATACAAGGAGCAGCGCCAGAGCAAGGAGCCGGACAACCGCGAGAAGCTGACCGACCCTTGGAAAGAACCAGCCGGCAAGAAAGAGTCGGCTAAAAAAGCAGCCTCCAAGCCGGCTGAGAAAGTTTCCATGCCGGAAATCCAGGTGGCCGAGCAGCATCCGGATCCGCCGGTTACCCACTCACTGGAACTGGACGACCTGCCCAAGCCGCGCAGCCAGGCCGAAGACGACCAGAAAATGCTGCTGGCCGACCAGCAGGTCGACCACGGCTTGAAAAAGGCGGCCAGCTTTGACGACAGCTATGAATTCCCGCCGCTGTCTTTGCTCAAGGCCGTCAAGGCCAGCGACCAAAGCGGCGACCGCCAGCAGATCGGCCAGAACACGGCTATCCTGGAAGAAACCTTCAAGAGCTTCGGCGTTGAGGTCAACGTCAAAAAGGCCATCCTGGGACCGACGATCACCCGCTATGAGGTGCAGCCGGCCGTCGGGGTCAAGGTTTCCAGAATCGTCAACCTGGCCGATGACCTGGCCCTGGCTCTGGCCGCCAAGGACATCAGAATCGAAGCGCCGATTCCGGGCAAGCCTTACATCGGCATCGAAGTGCCCAACCAAAAGGCGGCCTCAGTGGCCTTTAAAGACGTGATGGAGCACCAGGACCAGCAGGCCCGGGAGCATCCTTTGATGGTGCCTTTGGGCAAGGACGTTAGCGGGCAGATCATCAGCGCCGACTTGACCAAGATGCCCCACCTGCTGGTTGCCGGTTCGACTGGGTCGGGTAAGTCGGTTGCCATCAACACCATTTTGACCAGCATCCTGATGAAGGCCCGGCCAGACGAAGTCAAGCTGGTCTTAATCGACCCCAAGATGGTCGAATTGTCAGTCTACAGCGGCGTGCCGCACTTGATGATTCCGGTAGTGACCGACTCGCGCCTGGCCGCCAAGGCCTTAAAGAAGGTCGTCGACGAAATGGAGCGGCGCTACAAGCTGTTTGCCGCCGCCAGCGTCCGCAACATGGGCGAATACAACCGCAAGGTGGCTGAAAACAACCAAGACGCCAGCCGGCCGGTCATGGAGCCGCTGCCTTACATACTGGTGGTCGTTGACGAATTGAGCGATTTGATGATGGTCGGCGGCCATGAAGTCGAAAACTCGATCGTCCGCCTGGGGCAAATGGCCCGGGCCGCCGGGATCCACATGATCCTGGCCACGCAGCGGCCGAGCGTGGACGTCATCACCGGCTTGATCAAGGCCAACGTTCCTTCAAGAATTTCCTTCGCCGTCTCCAGCGGGGTCGACTCCAGAACCATTTTGGACCAAGTCGGCGCCGAAAAACTGCTGGGCCGCGGGGACATGCTTTATCTGCCGATCGGTGCCTCCAAGCCCGAACGGATTCAAGGGGCCTATATCGACGTTGACGAAGTTGAGGCAGTCGTCGGCTGGGTCAAGGAGCAGCAAAGCGCTGAGTATGACGAAGAGATGATCCCGCAGGCCGGGGATGCCGATGAAGAAGACAGCCAGGATGACGTCGACGACGAATACTACCAGCAGGCCGTCGACCTGGTGCGCCGCCAGCAGTCTGCCAGCGTCTCGATGCTGCAGCGGCGGTTCAGAATCGGCTACAACCGGGCGGCCAGAATCATCGATGAGATGGAAGAGCACGGCGTGGTCGGCCCTCCGGAAGGGTCCAAGCCGCGCAAGGTGCTTTTGCCTCCTGAAGGACAGGATGAAGCATAATGAACAAAGAAAACATTACAATTCAAAGCAATCAAAAATTTACCACCGGCAGCCTGGGCTTCTTCGTGCGTCTGCCTTTGACCAAGCACAACATGGCCCTGGCCAACCTGCTCTGCCGCATGCAGATGGACGAAAGCGACCTGTTTCCTGAAGCCGGCCTGCAGCAAATCGAATTGCAGAAGCGCTACTCGTTTCAGTTTGAAGCTGTCGTCCAGCTTTTCGGCAAGGAATTGGTCATTGCCTACCTGGCCAATTTCATTGAGCCGCGGCAGATTCTGGACCCGGACTACAACTACCGGCAGATTGCCGAAACTTTCTGCGCTCTGGCAACGCGGCCTTTGATCAGCTCTGCCAGCGTCAAACTGGCCCAGCGGCAACTGGCCGACGAGTACCAGGAGCTGCTGGCTGAGCCCAGCAACGCGGCTTTGAGCGGCTTTTTCAACAACTGGTATGCTGACCAGCCTGATTACGCGGCCAGCTTCATGGGCTCAATTGAAGAAATCAAGGCTGCTTCCAGCCAGGACGTGCGCCGCTTTGCCGACGCCCTCAGAACCCAGGCCAGCTGCATCTTCGGTCATGTCTATGACGCCCGCCAGGTCAAGCGTCTGCTCTTGCAGCAATTGGCTGAAGAGGACTGGCCGGGAATCCGGATCGATTTCGGCGTTGACGATTTGCTGATCCCGGCGCCGGACTTGCGCTTGGAAAAAACAAGCGAGCAGGGCAAGCAGCAGGCCCAGCTGTACTTGGGCTATGCCTTCAAGGGCCGGCCCAAGCTGGACGACCTGGCGACAGGGACGGTTTTGCGGCAGTATCTGACCGGGGAGCAGTCCTCGCGCCTGTTTGCCAAAGTCAGGGAGGAAAGCGGGGCTGCTTACGCGGTAGAAAGCAACTGGTTTGCCGACAACGCGCTTTTTCTGATCAATGCCGGCCTGGACCCGGAGAAACTGGACCTGGCCCGGCAGATCATCTCCAAGGAAATGCAGATGATTGCCGACGGCCGGATCGACCCGGGCCTTTTGAAGCAAAGCCGGCAGGCCCTGCAGAACCGGCAGCTGCTCAACCAGGACCACAGCAACTGGCTGCTGGCCAAGGACCTGCGCTATGAGCTGCATGCCGACTACCAGGACTTTGACATGGCGGCGGCGGCCGGGCAGGTGACAAGCCGCCGGCTGGCTGATTTTGTCAAAA
>NZ_BOCG01000091.1 GCF_016587775.1 Lactobacillus nasalidis
GGCGGCCGTCGTTTGGGCGTTCTTGTTGCCCTGGCTGGTCGTCTTGACGGCGGTCAGGCCAAAAAGATCGCGGTAGTAGTTGATGTAGGCCAGTTGCTCGTTAATGTAGCTCGTCTTCAAGCTGCCGGCCTTGAACTTCTTCTTCAAGGACGGTTTGACGGAATAAATGTTCTTTTGGCTGTAGACGGTTTTGCTTAAGGCCTGGTACTCTCTTTGAAAACGGATGACCTCGGCCTGTTCCTGCGGCGTGAACTCAGCCGCCTGGACCTTGACCGGTCCGGCAGCCAGGAAAAACACCGGCAGCAAAAGCAATACGGATTTGTGGCGCATGATCATCAACCCCTTTCTATGTTTATATTATAGCCGATTCTGGAGCTTTTTCGCCACAAAGCGCTTACAATAAAAAAGCTTAAAAATTACAAGGAAAGTGCGCCAAAAGCCCGAGTTTTCGGTATAATACAAAGTTGATAAAAGGAGACAAAACAATGACGAAAAAAACACAAGTTGGTCTGATTTTTGGTGGGAACTCCTCAGAATACGAAGTTTCAATCACTTCAGCTGGCAACATCTACAAGGCAATCGACAAGGAAAAGTTTGACGTGCACCCGATTTGGATCACCAATGACGGCTACGTGACTAGCGAGGCTGATTCGTTCAAGGTCCTGGAAGATCCCGGCTACACGGTGGAAAAGACCGACAAGGCAGCCAACCTGGCCAACTTGATCGAACTGACTGACCGTCCGGAACTGGACGTGCTCTTCCCGATCGTGCACGGGAACCTGGGCGAAGACGGGGTGCTGCAGGGCCTCTTCCGCCTGATCGACAAGCCGTTCGTCGGCGTCGACGTTTTGGCCGCAGCGGTAACCATGGACAAGGAATTCACGAAGATTCTGGCCCAAAGAGCCGGCGTGCCGGTTGCCAAGTGGGTATCCATCAAGCGCTACGAATATGAGGACGCCAAGAACCAGAAGCTTGACTACGACTGGGTCAGCGGCCAGCTGGGCACCAGCAACCTCTTCGTCAAGCCATCCAACCAGGGGTCTTCCGTCGGCATCACCCACGTGGTCGACGACAGCAACTACGCTGAAGCCCTGGCTGAAGCCTTCAAGTACGACGACAAGGTCTTGGTCGAAGAAGGCATTGTCGGCACGGAAGTGGAAACTGCCGTTTTGGGCAACGACCATCCGGTAGTTTCCGGTGTCGGCCGGATCATCAACGCCGACAACAGCTGGTACAGCTACGAAAACAAGTACAGCGACGAATCAACCACGACCCTGCAGATCCCGGCCCAAATTCCGGCTGAAACGGCAGAAAAGGTCCGGGAAAACGCCTTGAAGATCTACCAGATCACGGAATGCAGCGGGATGGCCCGGGTCGACTCCATGCTCAGAGAAAGCGACGGAGCAGTCATCTTCAACGAACTGAACGCTCTGCCAGGCTTTACCAACATCAGCATGTATCCGAAGCTGTTTGAAGAAGCCGGGATTTCTTACCCAGACTTGATCACCCGGTTGATCAAGCTGGCCGAAGAGCGCTACGCGCACAAGAAGACCTTGCTGCACAAGCATGACTAAGCATTAAGCATTTTTTGAAAAAGCAATTTTGGGGAAAGAAAGTCAGAACATGAGTGAGACAAGTGAGCAGATGAAGACCAGTGAAGCCGCCCGGCTGCTGGGGGTCAGTGAAAACACCCTGCGCAAGTATTCGCAGGCAGCGGAAAAGGTCGCCGGCCCTGCTTACTTTCCCCGGGTCAAGAATGCCCGCCGCTACCGGCCAGAGGACCTGGACCGCCTGCGTCACTTGCAGGAACTGGTCAAGGAAGGGAAAACGGTCGACCAGGCGGCCCGCGAAGTCTTCGCGGGTGAGGCC
>NZ_BOCG01000092.1 GCF_016587775.1 Lactobacillus nasalidis
TCCCTAAGGACTTCGGTTGGCAAGAAATCGAAGACAACTACCGTGTTTCCGCAAGCAACCACGTTGCTGACAACTACGCAGCTCCAACTGCTGAATCAATTGAAGCCGCAACTAAGCTGATCAAGGAAGCCAAGAACCCAGTTGTTTACTTCGGTTTGGGCGCATCCGCTGCTGCTGACGAATTGAAGGAATTCTCTGACAAGTTCAAGATGCCAATGATGTCCTCATACCTGGGCAAGGGTATCGTTGAAGACAGCTTCAAGGCATACCTTGGTACGATCGGCCGTATCGGTGCTAAGGCTCCTAACGAAGTTCAAGGCCACACTGACCTGGTAGTTTGGGTTGGCAACAACTCACCATTCTCAGTATTGTGGTTCCCTAAGAACGCCAAGGTTATCCAAATCGACGTTGACCCAGAAAAGCAAGGCAAGCGTCACTCAGTTGACGTATCAATCCTGGCAGACGCCAAGAAGAGCTTGCGTGCTTTGATCGACGCTGGCGAAGCCCGTGAAGAATCACCACTTTACAAGGCTGCTTTGGCAGACCGTGAAGAATGGGACGCATGGACTGCTTCATTCGCTGACGACCACTTGAAGGACGAAGGCCGCGTACGCCAAGAACCAATCTGGGACGTCATCAACAAGGAAGCCGCAGACAACGCTGTCTTTGCAATTGACGTTGGTAACGTCAACATGGACCACGTACGTCTGCTCAACATGAACGGCAAGCAACGCTGGACTACTTCAGGCCTGCACGCAACCATGGGCTACGGTGCTCCAGCAGCTATTGCAGCCGCAACTGCTTACCCAGACCGTGAAGTATGGCACTTGGCCGGTGACGGTGGCTTCGCGATGATGAGCGAAGAACTGCTTACTTTGGCTCGCTACAACATGCACGTATTGACTGTTGTCTTCACCAACGAAACTTTGGGCTACATCGAAGCAGAACAACGTGACGAATCGAACCAACCACTGTCAGGCGTTATCCTGCCAGACAATGACTGGGCAAAGGTTGCAGAAGGCATGAACATGAAGGCCTTCACTGTTCACGACAAGGCTGAATTCCAAGCAGCTGTAGAAGAATGGAAGAAGATGGACGGCCCAGCCTTCATCGACGTTAAGTACACCAAGCACATGGCTTACTCAACTGAACTGAACACCCTGG
>NZ_BOCG01000093.1 GCF_016587775.1 Lactobacillus nasalidis
CCGACGGCTGCCTGCACCAAGGCGGCGGTCGAAGGGGTATATGCATCCGGGGACATGGTCGCGACGATGATCAAGTCGACCTCTGCCGGGTCTTGCCCTTCAAGCAGCTTTTTGGCTGCCCGGATGGCCAAATCCGACGTGTTTTCGTTTTGACTGATATGCCGGCTTGAAATTCCGGTTCGGGTCTTGATCCACTCATCACTGGTGTCCATGAACCGGCTCAGGTCGTCATTGCTGACCGTGAACTCCGGCACACAGCAGCTTGTCTTGACAATTCTCGTGTAAGCCAAAGGAACCCTCTTTCGTTTTCAAATCTATAATTTTACCGACATGTATAAAGTATAGTCCTGCCTTAAAAATTGTCAATGCTATCTCGGTATTGTATAGTCTACAAACAAGCTATAAAGCTAGTATTCATAAGGCTTTTTGGATAGAAAAAACTTTTCAAATTTATTTTATATCGGCTCTTGTATAGCTTTTTCTTTTGAAAAAGGGCACAAAAAAAGCCCAGAAGCTTTTGCCTTCTGAGCTAATAAATGTTTCTATTCCTGTTCTCGCTTCCGGGCCTCGCTGAGTTTGCTTCTGGCTTTTTTCAGCCTTTCCTGCTTGCCGTTGATGTTTTTGACTCCCAGGATGTCCAGGAAGAAAGTAAAGATCGGCACGCTGACAATCAAGCCCCAGGTTCCGAAGAAGTGCTCGCCAAGCAGCAGCACCACGAAAGTGTAGAAAATCGGCAGTTCAGTCTTGCTGGACATGAATTTCGGGTTCAAGATATACGTTTCCAGCGTATGCAGCACTGCGATCATGATCAAAATGTAGATCACGTCCTGCATCCCTCCGACCGTATAAGCCACCAGAGACAGCGGGATCAAGGAGATGATCACCCCGGCCACCGGCACCAGGCTGCAGATGAATACCAGCAGGCCCAGGGCAAAAATCTGCGGCATCTTCATGATTGCCAGGCAGATGATGGTCAAAGTCGTGTTGCAGATGGCGATCATGAACTGGGCTTCCAGGACCACCCCGAAGGTGTTGGTGAATTTGTAGCCGAAGTAGTAGATGTCCTCAAAAAGCCAGCCAAACAGGTCCGACTTCAAAAAAGACTTGGTAAAGCTGACCATCTCCTTCAGCTCGATCGTGTAAAAGAAACTCAAGACCAGAGCCATGACAAAAGACATGGCTACTGAGCCGAAGCCCTTGACGGCAGCCGT
>NZ_BOCG01000094.1 GCF_016587775.1 Lactobacillus nasalidis
CTCCAGCTACAACAACAGCGGCTACGACAGCAGCGAGTACGACAAGCTGCTTGATGAAGCCGAAAACGTCTACGGCAACAAGCCAGTTCAGCGCTGGAAGCGGCTGGTGGCTGCCGAAAAGCTGCTGATGAATGAACAGGGGACTATTCCGCTGATCCAGACGGCTCACCCGCAACTGGTGCAGAGCTACGTCAAGAACGTGTCCTACAACCCGCTGGGCATCCCTTACGACTTCAAGCTCGTTTACATCAAGAAATAGGAGGCAGGCAATGGCATTCGCTGATCTTGATTTTTTGGAAAAAAACTTTATCCATTATGCCAAAGAAGACACCCAGTCCAAGTACGCCAACAAAGACCAGGTCCCAACTACGCCGGGCCAGGTCAAAATGATGAAAGAGCTGGCTGGCCAGGTCAAAGACTATGGCCTTGAGTCTTACTACAACGAGAAAACGGCTTTTGCGATCGGCCGCCTGCCGGCAAACGCGGCCGGCATTGCCCCGCTCGGCTTTTTCGCTCACGTTGACACGGTTGAATATGACGACCGCTTTCCGGTCCGCCCCCAGGTCCACCGGAACTACCAGGGAGAAAAGCTGGCTTTGGATGAGGCAAACGGCATTTTCCTGGATCCGGCGGAATTTCCAGACCTGCTGACCTTAAAGGGGCAGACTTTGATCACCAGCGACGGCAAGACGGTCCTGGGAACCGACGACAAGGCAGGGGTGACCGGGCTGCTGGCCGCGCTCAAGTACCTGCATGAGCACCCGGAAGTTGACCACGGCGACGTTTACGTGGCTTTCGGGCCGGATGAAGAGATCGGCCTGGGCGGGCAGCGCTTTGACCCGGCCGACTTCCCGGGGGTGGAATTTGCCTACACCCTGGACAATGGCCGGCCAGGCGACTTTGAATACGAGACCTTCAACGCTTCGGCAGCCGAGCTGAAGATCAAGGGGACCGTGGTTCACCCGGGCGAGGCCTATGGGCTGATGGTCAACGCGACGACGATCATGACGGAATTTCTGGAGGCCTTGCCAAAAGACCAGGTACCGGAAAAGTCCCGCGGCCATGATGGCTTCATCATGGTGACGGATGCCGAAAGCAGCGTCGATTCAGCCCGCGTCGGCTTGATCATCCGCGACTTTGACTGGGACAAGTTTTTGGCCAAGGAAGACCTGGTCAGAGACCTTGTTGCCCGCCTGGGGGAAAAATACGGGGCTGACCGCTTTGACCTGCACCTGCGCCGGCAGTACGAAAACATCTACAACGGCATCAAGGACAAGCCTTACGTGGTAAACCTGGCCCTGGACGCTTATGAAAAAGCGGGGCTGACGGCCAACGTGCAGACTTTCAGGGGCGGCACCGACGGCAACTTCATCACCCAAAAGGGGATCCCGACTCCCAACCTTTTCAACGGCGGAGGCAACTATCACGGCCGCTACGAGTACGTGACGGTTGAACAGATGGACCAGCTGGCAGAGCTGCTGGTTGCCATTGTTTCGGAACATGCCCGCCAGAGCCGGGAGGGACGCGACGAGCGGCCCTTGGAAAAATACTGGTAAAAGGAAGCATCTCCGTTTTAGGGGATGCTTTTTTGCCGGGCTTATGGTTTGTTCTTTGCGGCCTTTCTTGTTATGATATAAAGTTGTAGTTATTGAAAGGAACAAAAAGGCAATGGACACTACTTGGAAGATACGCGAAATCGAAATCCCCAACCGGGTGATGGTGGCGCCGATGGCCGGCGTTTCCAACATGGCTTTTCGAAAAGTCTGCAAAGAATTCGGTGCGGGCATGGTCGTCTGTGAAATGATTTCCGACCACGGGATCATTTACGGCAACAAAAAGACCCTGAGCATGCTGGATGTCGACCCGGGCGAGCACCCGATGAGCATCCAGATTTTCGGCGGCACTGAAGACAGCCTTTTGCAGGCGGCCCAATACATCGACCAGCACACTGATGCCGACATCATCGACATCAACATGGGCTGCCCGGTGCCGAAGGTCACCAAGACCGACGCGGGTTCCAAGTGGCTTTTGGACTCAAACAAGATCTACCAGATGGTCCACAAGGTTGTCCAAAACGTGGAAAAGCCGGTGTCCGTCAAGATGCGGATCGGCTGGGATCGCAAGCACATTTTTGCCGTTGAAAATGCCCTGGCTGCCCAGGAAGCCGGTGCTTCCATGCTGGCCATGCACGGCCGGACCAGAAAGCAGATGTACCAGGGCGAAGCCGACTGGGAAACCCTGCATGAAGTGGCCCAGGTCCTGGACATTCCTTTCGTAGCCAACGGGGACATCACGACCCCGCAATTGGCCAAGAAGGCCCTGGACGAGATCGGCTGCACGGCCGTCATGGTCGGCCGGGCTGCTTTGGGCAATCCTTGGATCTTAAAGGAAATGACCCACTACCTGGCAACCGGCGAAGAACTGCCCAAACAGACCGTCCGGGAAAAGGTGGAAACTGCCAAGCACCAGCTGGACGGCCTGGTTCAGCTGCATGGGGAAAAGCGGGCCGTCCCGGAATTTCGCCAGCAGGCCGCATATTATTTGAAGGGAATTCCCCGTTCTGCCCGGACTCGTGCTAAAATAAATGAAGTCTGGACGCGTCAGGAGGTCTACGACCTGCTTGACGAATTCGTCGAAACTTACGAAAAGCGCGCGCGCCAGAAAGAGGCCCGCGCCGTCAATACTCAATCTATGTAAATGGAGGAAAAACACGTTGGCAAAGAACGAAATTAACGACCAATTGCTTGTTCGTCGTCAAAAGCTGGAAGAACTTAAGGAGCTGGGGATTGAACCCTTCGGCCGCAAATACGACCGTGAAGCCCTGGCGCGCGATTTGGACGAAAAGTACCTGGGCCTTGACAAAGACGAACTGAACGCCGACATGCCGAAGACCAAGATTGCCGGCCGGATGCTGGCCAAGCGGGGCAAGGGCAAGGTAGGCTTTGCTGACCTCTACGACCGCAGCGGCAAGATCCAGATCTATGTCCGCAAAGACATGGTCGGGGAAGAAAACTACCAGATTTTCAAGAAGGCCGACTTGGGCGACTTCCTGGGCGTTGAAGGCGAAGTCTTCAAGACCGACTCAGGCGAACTGTCTGTCCGCGCCCAGCACGTGACCTTCCTGTCCAAGGCTCTGCGGCCGCTTCCGGACAAGTACCATGGTCTTAAGGACGTTGAATCCATTTACCGGCAACGCTACCTGGACTTGATCACCAACCACGAAAGCTACCAGCGCTTTGTCAACCGGACCAAGATCATCCAGGCCATCCGCGACTACTTGAACGGCCAGGACTTCCTGGAAGTTGAAACTCCGGTATTGCACAACATTCCAGGCGGGGCTGAAGCGCGTCCCTTCATCACCCACCACAACGCCCTGGACATCAACCTGTACATGCGGATTGCCCTGGAATTGCCGCTTAAGCGGCTGATCGTCGGCGACATGGAACGGGTTTACGAAATCGGCCGGGTCTTCAGAAACGAAGGGATGGACCTCAAGCACAACCCTGAATTTACTGAACTTGAAACCTACGCTGCCTACTACGACTTCCACGACGTCATGGACGAAGCCGAAGGCATCATCCGGGCAGCCGCCAAGGTTGTTTCCGAAGACGGCAAGATCAACTACCAAGGCACTGACCTTGACTTGGGCAAGCCTTTCCGCCGGGTACACATGGTTGACCTGATCAAGGAACTGACCGGCGTTGACTTCTGGAAGCCGATGACTTTGGAAGAAGCCCGGAAGGTTGCGGCTGAACACCACGTTGAAGTTGAACCTTACTGGCAGGTTGGCCACATCATCAACGCCTTCTTTGAAGAGTTTGGCGAAAAGTCCATTGTTGACCCGACCTTCGTTTACGGGCACCCGGTTGAAGTTTCACCGCTGGCCAAGAAGAACGCGGACGACCCACGCTTTACTGACCGTTTCGAAATCTTCATCATGGGCAACGAATACGGCAACGCCTTCTCAGAACTGAACGACCCGCTGGACCAGCGGGAACGCTTTGAAGCTCAGATGGCAGAACGTGACGCCGGCAACGACGAAGCCGACATCATCGACGAAGACTACCTGCGGGCCATGGAATACGGCATGCCGCCTACGGGTGGTCTGGGCATCGGGATCGACCGTCTGGTCATGCTCTTGACCAACGCGGCTTCCATCCGTGACGTCCTGCTCTTCCCGACCATGCGTCCGGAAAAGATCGTTGACGATGAAAAGAACATCAAGCTGGACAAGTAATTTAGCTGAATAAAACGAGAAGCTCCTCAGCCGCCGCGGCCGGGGAGCTTTTTCTGTGAAAAAACAAAGCAAATCGTTTTCAAGATATAAATATTAGAACATTTTTGTTAAAATATAGGCAATCATTTCCGGGACGGACCGGATTGCAACTGAAGCAGCGACTGGAAAGTCATTTTTGCCTGCTTTTAGAAATGGATGTTTTCTTGCCAATTTACAAATACCTATTGTCGATTCTGACGACCATCTCGGCAATCGCCGGGGCTTTTCTGGCCGCAAGCAGCGCCTTGAGCGCCGGCCTGCAGGGCGGGATGCTTGCAGCGGGTCTGTTTACGGGGCTCTTTTTCCTCTATGGGCTGAGCGCCGTTTATTTGTGGCGGCCTGACAAGCGGTTGCTCTGGCTGCTGACGGCGGGCCTAGTACTGGCTGCGGGCGGGCTGGCTTTTGCCGGCCAGCTGCTGGCA
>NZ_BOCG01000095.1 GCF_016587775.1 Lactobacillus nasalidis
CTTGATGAACTGATCCTTTTCTTCGTTGGTTAGGATGCTGTCGCACATTGCTTCCACTTCAGTATAGACTGCCATGCACTTGGGGTAGAGCTTCTTGCCGGTTTCCGTGAGCAAAAGTCGGTAGTAGCGGCCGTCTTTTTCGCTTTTGACCTTGTCGATCAAGCCTTTCTTCTGCATTGACTTGATCGAGACGGTCATGGTCGGGTTGGTGACGCCGAATTCTTTCTCCAGGTCGTGCCAGAAAACTTTGAGGTTAAGCTGATTGAGCTGCTCTAAGAGCAGGGCAAAGAGTTTACACGACCATCAAGGGCAATGAAGTCATGAGCGGCTGGGATTCGCCTAAAGCTATGAATTCTGAAGCAGCCTCTGAAGAATAAGGCAGATCTGAGACCATATTTCGTTGCCTACACTACTGACATTTTTGAACGGTTTTGGCTGTTTTGCATTAGCATCTGATGCCGTCCTCTATAGATTTCGATATGACAACAAAGGGATGCAGTCCAAGTGCGGATTGCATCCCTTTTTGTGTCTGAATTAATTATTTTGTGCTGTTTGCGGTACTGTTACGTTCGATCAAACGGGTATTATAGTCATTCTCATCTAGCATGTCCTTTTCGTTTTCTGCCAACAAGTTTATGACAGCTCTGGCAGTATTGATTCCCAGGGTAGGGTAGTCAAAATCAATGCTGGTTAAATCCAGGGCATATTTGTTGGAAAAATCATAATTGCCAAAGCCAGCAATGCGAACATCCTCTGGAAATGAAAGATCCAACTCTTTGATGATGTGCAATAAGCCTAAAATCAGGTAATCTGAGGCGCAAACAACCACATCAGGCTTATATGAGACGATTTCCTCTTTATGCTGATAGACGCTTTCCGGGTTGTAGCCGCATTCGATAACCTTGCTTTTGATAGATGCGGCGCCTTCCACAAAACCATTCAATCTTTCGGTCCCGGCTGCTAAATCGTACAAAGGCATTGAAAGAAACAGCGGTCTTTGTGGCTTTAGAGTTGAGATGTATTGCCCCATTAAGTATCCGCCTTTATAGTCGTCAATCTTTCGATAAGGAAAGACGGAATTTTTCTGTCCTAGAATTAAGACTGGTATCTTTAAATTTGTCAAAAATTGGATTTGTTCCCGGGTTACTTGTGAAGAGCCGAAAACAATCGCATCAACGTTTTGATCGGCAAGCAGCTGTAAAGACCTGGTCTTGTCCTCTTGATTTTCGGTTTCTCGGTTAGACAGGATAAAGAGCTGATAGCCGTGCTTGTTCAACTCCTGCTGCATGCTGTCAATCAAAATACCGACGCTGCGTGTTGAAAGCTCATCAACGATTACTCCTATCAAGTAATTCTTTTTAGACTTGAGCCGGCTGGCAATCGTATTGGGATGAAAGTCGGTTTCTTGTACGACTTTTTCGATTTTCTTTTTGGTTTTATCGGAAATACTGCCTCCGTTAAAGTATCTGGAGACAGTGCTTTTGGCTACGCCGCTAAGTTTTGCAATATCGCTAATCGTCATGCTCATGTGTTTTTCTCCTAAAAAAGTGGAACCGATTCCAAAAAAGTGCTTGAATTCTTTTTTATTTATTGTATTATAAATGTGGAACCGGTACCAAAAACAGGGAGATGGAAGAAATGTTTACAGATGTGAAAGACACAGACGTTTATGACTACCGCAAAAGCAAAGAAGAGCGGTACGGAACATACATGAGAGAACTAAGAAGAAAAGATCACTCAATAAAAAAATCTGTCCGTACTGCTTTAGGGTATCTCGATATTTATATCTACTACCCAAAGGAACTGAAAACAAATATCGTCTATTTTAATGCTCATGGTGGCGGCATGTGCTTGTCCAACTTTGAACTGGATATGCCGTACTGTCAAAAGATCTGCGATGCTATTGGATGTATTGTGGTCAATGTTGATTATTTCGTAGCGCCTGAGTACAAGTTCCCCAAGACCTATACCTCGATGTACGAAATGATTAAATATTGCAACGAGCATCGGGATGAGTTTGCCTTCGGGGATGCCAAATTTGTAATTGGCGGCAATAGCGCTGGGGGGCAGATCTCAGCTGCGGTAATTCAGTTGGAAAAGCAGGATCACGAAGACTTTATCAAAGGACTGGTCTTGAACTATGCGCCATGCGATCAGCACATTGATCAGACTAAAGTGATTGACCAGCAAAAGGCTATTTCTCCGAGCCGGATTCATCAGTATCAGGCTTGGGAATATAATGATGCTTCTGAAATTGAAGATCCGTTGTCTAGCATCGTCAACAGTGATCCTAGAATCTATCCGCCTACTTTGGAAAATACGGCTGAGCTAGATTCGCTCAGGGCAGGTGAGGAGCAGTTTGCTGAGATGCTGCAAAAGCAAGGAACATATGTTGACTATAAATGTTATTCCGGCTGCCAGCACGGCTTCACGCATCAAGAATTGCATGAGTATAATGCTGAAGCATCTGAGGACGCCTGGAAAAGAATCGAAGCTTTTTTAAAAAAGCTTGCTAAAAATGAGGGGAGAAAATGATGGCTACGCTAACAGAAGATGCAGCAAAGATCGTCGACTACGTCGGTGGCAAAGATAATATTAAAAGTCTCACGCACTGCGCAACGAGATTGAGATTCGTGGTAAAAGACAAATCCAAAGTAGACGGTGACAAAATCGATGGCTTGCCCAGTGTTATCAAGTTCCTTGAAAGTGGTGGCCAAGAGCAGGTTGTTATTGGACCGCAAGTAGAATCGATGTACGATAACGTGACCTCAATAGTAGGTGGAGCTTTGGCTGCCGGGAGTGTCGATGAAGATCATAGTGAAGAAGACTTGGCTGATGAAGACAGCGCAAAAGGAATCAAAGGCTGGGTAAATAAGCTTTTCGCTTTGATGCAAGCAACCTTTACGCCAGTTTTGCCAGTCATGGCTGGTGTCGGCTTGGTAAAGGCTTTGTCAATTACAATTACCGGCTTTGGTTGGATGTCAGATAAAGCTCCGACGATTGCAGTGTTGAACGGCATATATAATGCGTTCTTTTACTTCTTGCCAATTATTTTAAGCATCAGCATGTCAAAGTATTTGAAGGCAGATGTCTACATCGGGGCTACTATTGGTGCCGGGCTGCTTGAACCAACTTATATCATGAAGTTGATCGGCGCAAAAACGGCAGTTAATTTCTTCGGAATTCCGTTCACGATGCAGAACTATTCATCAACAGTCTTTCCTGTTTTGATTGGTATTCCGATTTATGCCTGGATTTACAGAAAACTGAAGAAGCTCGTTTCAGACAATTACCGGACGCTGGTCATCCCATTCGTGTCACTGTTTGTCACTATTCCGTTTATCCTGCTGGTTGTTGGGCCGGTTGCGGTTTGGCTTGGGGATGCTTTAGCCAAAGGGATCCAAGGCCTGTTCTCATTCTCACCGATTATTGCCGGCGCCCTGCTTGGCGGTTTGTGGGAAGTATTGGTAACCTTCGGCTTGCACTGGGCGATTATTCCTATCGTGATCGCAAATATTGCGCAAACTGGTTCAGATCAAATCTTAGCTTGTGCCGGTGCACCGACTTGGGCCTGCATGGGAATTGCTGTCGGTTTGCTGATTAGAGCCAAGCGTGACCCTAAGCTGCGCTCTGTTATGGCAGCTGCCATTGTCCC
>NZ_BOCG01000096.1 GCF_016587775.1 Lactobacillus nasalidis
CAGCCGCCGGCCGGCTGATCCGCTGTACTTGCGCAGCTTCATTGGCAACAAGTATGACGGCAGCCGGTGGACGCGGGCCAATGACCTGCGCCTGCTCCAGCGCGCCGCCAAGAAGTCCCACTGGCGCTATCAGAGCTACCTGGAATGGATTTTTGCATCTATTTACTACAATATGAACAGCTACACCAATGCCCAGGCCCAGGGCCGGTCGATCAGCGTGGGGGTCGGGGACTATTCCCAGCCGCTGGAGAATTATTACGTGCCTTACTGGTCCAATTATTCAACCAGCCAGGCCAGGACCAACTACAGCTATGACCTGTATGAGCGCCGGGACATGAAGATCGATTGGAGCAAGCCGGCAGTCCAGGTGGGCGACGACTACTACTGGAACAGCAACCCGGCTGGCTTCACTGCCTATAAAAAGCAGGTCCGCGCCCTCATCAGGGCCTACCGGCAGGTCAGCCGGAAAAAGAGCCCGCGCTTAAGCCGCCTGGTTGCCAGCGTCAAAAAGCAGGGCAAGGTCAAGACCATGGCCCAGGTGACCAGCTTCATCTCCAGCCTGCTAAAGCGCAATGCCCGCTACACCCGGTCACCGGGCCTGGTGCCGCTGGGGGAGGACCCGGTTGATTACTTCCTTTTTGAAAGCCACCGCGGCTACTGCATCCAGTATGCCTCAACCGCGACCTTGATCTACCGCATGTTTGGCATCCCGGCCCGCTACGTCAGCGGCTACATCGTGCAGCCCTCCCAATTCAAGCGGGGCCGGCAGGGCTTGCAGGCAACGGTGACGGACTACCAGGCCCACGCCTGGACCGAGGTCTTCCTTGAAGACTACGGCTGGGTGCCGGTGGACTTCACGCCGGACACCGCCGGCAATATCCAGGCCAGCTATCCAGGCTACAAGCAGCAGTCCCTGCCCAGCGTGACGCCGCTTTTTCAGCGCCAGTCTGCCAAAAAGCCGCCGGCCAAGAGCCGCCGGGCCGAAGGGG
>NZ_BOCG01000097.1 GCF_016587775.1 Lactobacillus nasalidis
CTGCCAAAACGGCAGCTGCCGGAACTTCGATCATCATGCCGACTTGCAGGTCGTCGCCAACCTTGACGCCTTCCTTGACCAGCTTGTCCTTTTCTTCAGCCAGAACAGCCTTGGCCTGGTGAAGTTCGTCCAAAGTACCGATCATTGGGAACATGATGCCCAGCTTGCCGTAAGCGGAAGCTCTCAGCAAGGCGCGCAGCTGAGTCCGGAAGATTTCCTTGTTCTTCAAGGACAGACGAACGGCCCGGATGCCCAGGAACGGGTTCATTTCTTCTGGCAGGTCCCAGTATGACAGGTGCTTGTCGCCACCGATGTCCATGGTTCTGATGATGACCTGCTTGCCGTTCATGCCTTCCAAAACCTTCTTGTAAGCTTCGAACTGGTCTTCTTCGGTTGGGAAGTCGCTTGAGTTCATGTACAAGAATTCAGTTCTGAACAGGCCGACTGCTTCGGCACCGTTTTCCAGAACGCCAGCCAGGTCGTCTGGAGTACCAATGTTGGCGGCAATCGTGAAGTGCTTGCCGTCAGCAGTTACTGAAGGTTCATCCTTCAGCTTCCGCCATTCAGCCTTTTGCTTGGCAAAGTCTTCGCCCTTCTTGCGGTAGTCGGCTACTTGTTCATCGCTTGGTTCAACGATGGCAACGCCGTCAAGGCCGTCGGCGATCAGCATTTGGCCGTTTTCAACTGAAGTCGTGATCTTTTCAGTCCCGACAACAGCCGGAATTTCCAAAGACCGGGCCATGATGGCTGAGTGAGCGGTCCGGCCGCCCAGGTCAGTTACGAAGCCCTTAACGTACTTCTTGTTCAATTGCGCCGTGTCACTTGGGGTCAAGTCTTCAGCGACCAGAACAACTTCGTGGTCGATGCTTGCCAGGTTAGGCAGTTCCTTGCCGAGCAAGTGAGCCATGATCCGCTTGGAGACGTCGCGAACGTCGGCAGCCCGTTCTTGCATGTACGCGTTGTCGGTCATGCTTTGGAAGATGGTGATGAAGTTTTGCGCAACTTCGTCCAAGGCAGCTTCACTGTTGACAGCGTCGCTCTTGATCTTGGCACTGATTTGACCGGTGAATTCCGGGTCAGACAGGAACATCAAGTGCGCGTCAAAGACTTGCGCTTCTTCTTCGCCCAGGCTTTCGGCTGCAACTTTGCGGATGTTTTCCAATTCAGCTTGTGATTCGGCAACTGCCTTGTCAAAACGAGCTACTTCAGCTTCCGCGTCGGCAACGGACTTCTTTTCAAAGGAAAGGTCCGGTTCGACCAGGAGGTAGGCTGGAGCAACGGCAACACCGTCACTGGCTGCGATACCCTTCAAAGTTTCAGTCATTATTCAGCCAAACCTTCTTTTGACATAGTTTCAGCAACAGCTGCGATAGCTTCCTTTTCGTCGTCGCCTTCAGCGCTGATAGTAACGTCTGCACCTTGGCCGACACCCAATGACATTACGCCCATGATTGACTTAAGGTTAACTGACTTGCCGTTGTATTCAAGGTTGATGTCTGAACCAAACTTTGAAGCAGCTTGTACCAGCAAAGTAGCTGGACGTGCGTGAATACCAGTTTCAGCGATAATGTGAAATTCTTTCTTTTCCATCGTAAATTATCTCCTTTAAAAATCAAGAATTGGGTACCAAAGTACCGTTTCCTTTAAAGAATAACATGTTTTCGAGGTCAATACAACTTAATTTGTAAATGTTTTCATTAATACTTGGGCTTATTGTCTATCGACGTATAGATAATAACCCCGCCGCGGCCGGCCCGGCCGGTGATTTTCTTGTTTTTTCCGTAATTGCGCAGGCTTTGCTGAAAATCAAAAGCCGCTTCTGGGTTCTCCTGCGGGTCGACCCGGTACTCAAGCCGGTCTCCTGAAACCAATTGCTCTAAAATTTCGCTATAGTCCATATTTGCCTCCTGCTTTTATTTTAGCGCAACTTTTCGCCCGAATTAAAGGAAGAAGCTCTCTGAAAAAAAGCATTTTTCCCCCGAGTCTTAGCACTTGACTAATCAGAGTGCTAAGTTCTATAATCTAGGCAGAACTTTGATGAAAGGCGGTATTTTTATGTTGTGTCAAAACTGCCATCAGCGGCAAGCCTCGATACATCTTTACACTAAGATCAACGGCCAAAACAAAGAAATTGACTTATGTCAGCAATGCTACCAAGAATTAAGGAATCAACAAGGTAATCAAATGAACAATGACAACTTTTTCGGCGACTTTGACGACCTGTTCAACGCTTTGAACGGGCGGTCAAACGGCGCCGGCAACCGTGACAACAATGCAAACCAAGGCGGGCAAAACCCGGGCCGCGGCGGCAGCGGCAACAACGCCGGCGGCGGCC
>NZ_BOCG01000098.1 GCF_016587775.1 Lactobacillus nasalidis
GTCCTCGCCGGCAATGACGCCGGCGGCCTCGCGGACCGCTTCAGCGCTCAGGCCCTTGACCGCGTAAGGCAGGTTGAGGGTCTTCTTTTTGCCAGCACTGGATTTGAAGGTAAGTTGCAATTCGGTAGTCGTCATGATTTTTCTCCTGATTCTCAAAAATTCTTTTCCGTGTCAAAACAAGTCAGCGCTTAAGCCAGCGACAAGCCGTGCTTTTGCACCAGGGTCAGCCCGGTCAGCTCGTCGCCCTGCAGCTTGCTGATGGCCTGGCCCACCTTGACCAGGCTTTCCGCGCTGGCTTCGGGCTTGACGTTTTGCAGGCTCCGCTGCATCTGCCCCTTGTCGTACTTGTCGGCTTTGAAAGTGTACTGAATGCTTTGGTCAGTTAAGGTAAAATTCATTTTGCTCTTCTCCTGTTTTACTCTAAAAACATCACATTTTTCTCGAAGCAGCGGGCTTCGGTCCGGCAGGCCCCGGCGCCTCGGGCTTGCACTGACAATAACGTCCCGGGAGGAAAAAGTCGGCCAGCTTTTTGTTAAGGAACAGTTACAAGTTGGCCGATGCAGCTTAACCGGCAGGCAGATCTGGTATAATATTGAATATTAACGAGGAGGTATATCAATGAAACGTACGACCATGTGGTCGGTCATTGCTGTGATCGTGCTTGCCCTGGGCGGCGCCGGCTTTTACTTCTACAACCGGCAGAGCCAAAGCCAGGAGCAGTCCGCCAGCTCCAGCTACGCCAGCCTGATGCAGGCCGGCAAGGCCGACGCGGCAGCCAAGAAGTACAGCCAGGCAGCCGATGAATT
>NZ_BOCG01000099.1 GCF_016587775.1 Lactobacillus nasalidis
CGGCTTGGCGCCTGTCAGAGCAGATCAAGCGGGCCGACACCATTGCCGACGCCGTCAAGGATGCCGACTTCGTGACCGTGCACGTGCCAAAGAACGAAGAAACGACCGGCTTGATTGCTGACGCCAAGATCGCGCAGATGAAGCCGAACACCATCCTGCTCAACTACTCGCGTCTGGGGATCGTCGACAACAAGGCCGTCGTCGAAGCCCTGGCTGAAAACCGCCTGGGCAAGTACTACACCGACTTCAGCGACGCCACCATCCTGCACAATGACAAGATCGTCATCATGCCCCACATCGGCGGGTCAACCATTGAAGCCGAAATCAACTGCGCCCGGATGGCTGCCCGGGAAACGATCGAATTTTTGGAAACGGGGAACATCACCAACTCGGTCAACCTGCCAAACGTTTCAGCCCCGTTTGAAAGCGACCACCGGATCACTTTGATCCACGAAAACATCCCGAACATGATCGGGCAAATCTCAACCTACCTGGCCAACCAGGGCATCAACATCGAAAACCTGGTCAACAAGGCCAAGGGCAAGTACGCCTACACCATGGTCGACATTGACGAGATCGACCAGGCCAAGCAGCAGGAGCTGGTGGCCAACCTGGAAAAGATTCCAGCCGTCACCCGCGTCAGAATCCTGACCCGGAAGAAATAATCGCAAATTTTGGATAAAAAACAGCGCCGGCAGTAAACTCTGCTGGCGCTGTTTTGCTTATTAAACTTAAAATTCCATCTGTTCAACGTCGATCATCCAGGTGATCCCGATTGACTTTTCACCCAGGTAAGCCGCGATCACCGGGCTGAATTCATCAGTTTCAAAAACGGCCTTTGGCACTTCGGCCTTGAAGAAGTCGGTGACCTCTTGGGCTTGAGCGGCATCGTTTGACTGAATGATCAAGATGCGCAGCTTGTCTTCAGGAATGTCCAGGGCCTTGATCGCCTCCAGTGATTCCTGTTCGATCTTCTTGACGGCCCGCTTCATGGAGCGCACCTTGTCATAAGCCACGATCTTGGCTTCATCGTTAAAAGTCAGCAAAGGCTTGATGTTCAGAAGTGAGCCAATGAAGGCACTGGCATTGCTCAAGCGCCCGCCCCGGCTCAAGTTGTTCAGGTCGTCAACAATGAAGCGTTCATCAATCGTTGAGCGGATTTCCGTCAGCTTGGCGATGATTTCCTCCGGGGTGTAGCTGCCCTTTTCGATCATCTTGGCCGCTGCCAGGACCTGGTAGCCCTGCAGGCGGATCGTGATTTGCGAGTCAAATGGGAACAAGTGATAGTCTGGATTGCTTTGAGCGATTCCCATCAAAGTATTGTATGAACCGGAAATCCCACTGGAAAGGCACAGGTAGATGATTGCCTCGTACCCTTCGCTTTTCAGCCGGTCAAAAGCAGTGATCAGGTCCCCCATCTTCGGCTGGGAAGTGGTTGGGAAGCCGGCACCGTTGCGCTGCGTTTCAAAAAGTTCTTCGGAAGTGATGTCAACTCCCTCCAGGTATTCCTTACCATCAATGTAAATCGGGATCGGAATCACGTTGATATTATACTTTTCAATTTCAGCCGCGGAAAAATTGGCCGTGCTGTCGGTAACTAGTGCGATCTTCATGTTAATCCTTCCGTACTCAAAATATCAGTAAGAAAATTATAGCATATTTGAACTCGCTAAACTAGCAGAAACTTGATCATCTGTGTTTGCGTATAGATAATGCAAGATCCTAGACCGGAAAAATATTTTTATGTTAAAATATTAAGTCGAATAATTTTTTATCACAAACGAGGTGTGCGCAATGGCTTTTGACGGCTTATTCATTCATAGCCTGCTTAACGAATTAAGAGACGAGATTACCGGCGGCCGGCTCTCCAAGATCTACCAGCCCTTCAATCATGACCTGGTGCTGGTCTTCAGAAAAGAACGCAAGAACAAGCAGCTGCTGGTCTCAGCCAATCCTGAATACCCGCGCCTTTACCTGAGCAAGGAGTCCTTCTCCAATCCCAACGTGGCCCCGCTCTTTGTAATGGTGCTGCGCAAGTACCTGGAAGGGTCAGTCCTGCAGGAGATCAATCAAGTCGGCCTCAGCCGGATCGTCAACTTCTCCTTCAGCAACCGCAATGAACTTGGCGACGAGATGGAGCTGGTCCTGTCAGTTGAACTGATGGGCCGGCACAGCAATGTCATCCTCTATGACAAGCAAAGCGGCAAGATCATCGACCTGCTCAAACGAATCAACCCCGATGAAAACCGGGCCCGGCTGCTTTTGCCCAAGGCCAAGTACGAACTGCCCCCGTTGACGCCCGGAATCAACGGTTTCACTTTGACGGAAGAAGAATTTGCTTCTTTGAAAAAGGACTGCCCGGACCCAGCCGACCTGGCCAAGCAGATGGACGGCTTGGACGGCGACGACCGGCAGGAATTGACTGGCTACTTGGAAGACGACTATTCCTTCTCTTCTTTGAAGACCTTTTACGACCAGTTTTCTTCGCCTAAGGCCTATGTCCTGCTGACGCCCAAGCACAAGCGGCGGATCTACCCTTACCTGCCCTACCACCTGGACATGACCAAGGAGAGCTCCTCCAGCAATTTGAACGAAGCCTTGGACGAGTTCTACGCCTACCAGGCCAACCGGGACTGGGTCAAGCAGCGGTCCCAGCAAGTCACCAAGGTCGTCAACAATGAGACCAAAAAGCTGCAAAAAAAGCTCAAAAAGCTGCAAAAGCAGCTCGACAGTGCTGAAAATTCCGAAAACCTCCGCATCAGCGGGGAACTTCTGACGGCCTACTTGAGCCAGGTCAAGGCAGGCATGGAAAAGATCGACCTGCCCAATTACTACGAAGGCAACCAGCCGATGACCATCAAGCTCGATCCGGCCCTCTCCCCCCAGCGCAATGCTCAAAAGTACTTCAAGCGCTACAAGAAGATGCGGGATTCGATCAAGCACGTGAGCGAGCAAATTGAGATTACGGAAGAAAATCTCCGTTATCTTGATTCAGTCCAAACAGAAATTGACAATGCCGATCCAGAAGACGTTGAGGCCATCAAAGAAGAATTGATCAACCAAGGCTACCTGCGGGCTGAACAGAAGAAGCGCCGGAAGCCGAAATTGACCGAAAAGAGCCTGAACAAGTTCCAGCTCAGCTCCGGCAAAACCGTCCTGGTCGGCAAGAACAACCTGCAGAACGACTGGCTGACCTTGAAAAAGGCCGACAAGAACCACTACTGGTTCCACGTCAAGAACATCCCCGGCTCTCACGTCATCTTGACCGACAGCCAGCCAAGTGACAGCGACATCCAGGAAAGCGCCGAAATCGCCGCTTACTTCTCCAAGGCCAAGAACTCAGCCCACGTGCCGGTCGACTATATCCAGGTCAAGCGGATCAAGAAGCCTAACGGGGCCAAACCGGGCTTTGTCATCTACACCGGCCAGAGGTCCATCGAAGTCACTCCGGAAGCTGACGAGATTCTGGCCAAACGCGTCAACTAATTCCAGCTCTTGAGCCAACAGGCAATAAAATAACCACATCAGTTAACTGCTGATGTGGTTATTTTTTTGAAAAAGCAAATGCCGGCTAGTTCTTAAAGCTGTGCACTGGCGCCGGAATCCGGCCGCCGCGGTTGATCATGGCCGCGCTTGATTCCTTGTGCACGGGCATGATCGGCGCGTAGCCGAACAGGCCGCCGAATTCGATGGAGTCGCCAACGTCCTTGCCAGGAACCGGAATTACCCGGACCGCCGTGGTCTTGTTGTTGATCATCCCGATCGCCGCTTCATCGGCAATCATAGCGCTGATCGTTTCTGCCGGCGTGTCGCCTGGTACGGCAATCATGTCCAGGCCGACAGAGCAGACCGCGGTCATGGCTTCCAGTTTGTCGACCGTCAGAATCCCCTTCTCGGCGGCCGCGATCATCCCGGCATCTTCTGATTCAGGGATAAAGGCCCCAGACAAGCCACC
>NZ_BOCG01000100.1 GCF_016587775.1 Lactobacillus nasalidis
CTTCTTGCCTGCCCAGGCACACAGGTAACCGGCCACAATCGTGCCGGTGAAGTAAAGCAGAGCCGGCAGGCTGCTGCCGGCAGCCAGCATCTTGAAGGCGTCCAAGTTAAAGCTTGAAAAAGTCGTGAACGCTCCCACAAAGCCGGTGCTCAGGCCCGTGTTCAGCCAGGCCCGGGCATTGGTCCGCCGCAGGAAAAAGTAAGTCAGAAAAGCCAGCAAAAAGCAGCCCAGGAGATTGGCCAAGGCCGTGCCGTAAAAAGAAAATGCTTCTGTCAAGGCATAGCGTGCCAGCCCGCCCCAAAAGGCAAAAAAGGCCACGCTAAGATAATTTTTAACTGCTCCCATTGCTTTCTTCCTTCATTTTACCAATCGTTAAATAACGCACTAACTACTAGATTACATCAGAAAGCGCTTCAAAGGCAAACAAAAAAATGAAATCGCCGCCGTGGCGATTTCATTTTTTGAATCCTGGCCCGCCTGTCTCAAAGGCTAGGCATTTTTGGCACTGCCGGCAATCTTGGTCCAGTTCAAAAGCAATGACGAGATCAAGACAGAAACCGAACTAAAGGCCATTGCCAGCCCGGCCAGTTCCGGACTCAGGCTGACGCCGGCAAAAGACAGCAGGCCGGCAGCAACCGGAATGCCGATCAAGTTGTAGATCAAGGCCCAGAAGAGATTCAGCTTGATGCGCTGGAAGGTCTTCTTGGACAGGTCCAGGGCCCGCAGGACGCCCTCCAAGCTGCTGGTCATCAAGACGATGCCGCCGGCTTCCTTGGCCACGTCAGTCCCGCTGCCCATGGCGATGCCGACATCGGCACTGGAGAGGGCAGG
>NZ_BOCG01000101.1 GCF_016587775.1 Lactobacillus nasalidis
CTACATTTTTGCCGGCAAAGACGGCGTCCGGCCCAACAACTGGGGCAGCTTCTTTGGCGGCAGCTGCTGGGCAGCCGACCCGGCCGGGACCGGCCAGTCCTACTTCCACCTTTTTGCCAAGGAAATGCCGGATTTGAACTGGAAGAATCCTGCCGTGCGCGAAGAAATGTTCAAGGCAGCTGAGTTCTGGCTCAAGAAGGGGGTCGACGGCCTGCGCCTGGATGCCTTCATCCACATCGCCAAGGCCGACCTGCGCCAGTCCTACCCAAGCGAGGACGACAAGCCGGTCATCGCGGAAGACTTTTTCGCCAACCGGCCGGAAGTGCAGGAATGGCTGGCTCCCTTCTGCGCCCGCCTGCGGGAAGAATTCCCGGACCTGCTGCTTTTAGGCGAGGCGGCCAGCGCCAGCATCAACCTGGCGGCCGACTACACCGACCCCAAGCGGAACTTGATGGATTCGGTCATCACCTTCCGCTACTTTACGGAAAAAGAAGATTCCGTAAACCCTGCCTTCAGCGGCCAGTATCAGCCAAAAGAGTTTGACTGGCTGGCCTTCAAGCAAAACCAGACCGTCTGGCAGCAGACTTTGTCGGCCATGCCGACCCTTTACTGGAGCAACCACGACATGGCCCGCCTGGCCACCCGGATTGCCAAGACTCCGGTGCAGCAGCGGTCTTTGGCCATGGCCATGTACCTGGAGCGGGGGATCCCGGTGATCTACTACGGGGAAGAACTGGGCCTGCACAATCTGGAATTTGACGATGTAGAGCAGTTTGCCGACGAGACGGTGGCTGACTTCGTCAAGGAAGCCGGCGAAGCCGGAGTTGACGAAAAGACGGCCCTGGCCATGGCCAGCCGGACCCATAAATTGCCGGCCCGGGGGCCGATGCCTTGGGACGGCAGCCAGTACGGCGG
>NZ_BOCG01000102.1 GCF_016587775.1 Lactobacillus nasalidis
GCCGTTATTACGTTGCCATCCCGTATAAGATCAAGGCTGAGGATGTTAAGCTGCCAGACAAAACAGGCAAAGCTACCGCGGTTGACGTCAATGTTGGTCACTTTGATTACACGGGAGGCCGGGTGACCGTACTGCCTAAGAAGCTTGATAGAATTTATAAAAAAATCAAGCACTATCAAAGGCAGCTTGCCAAAAAGCAAGTCAAAAATGGAGAAGCTGCTTGCGAAAGCAAGAACTACTTGAAG
>NZ_BOCG01000103.1 GCF_016587775.1 Lactobacillus nasalidis
CTGGCAGCCGCGGCAGTCGGCGTCAACGCCATGAAAGGGGTCAGCTTCGGGGACGGCTTTGAACTGGGGACCAAGTTCGGCAGTCAGGTCATGGACCAGATCGACTGGGAAAAGGGGACCGGCTTCAGCCGACTCAGCGACCACCTTGGCGGCTTTGAAGGCGGGATGACCAACGGGATGCCGCTGGTCATGAACGTGGCCATGAAGCCGATTCCGACCCTCTACCAGCCCCTGCAGACCGTCGACATCAATACCAAGGAAAAGCACCTGGCCGGCATCGAGCGCTCAGACACCACCTCGATCGTCGCCGCCTCCCTGGTCATCCAGAGCGTGATTGCCCTGGAACTGGCCAAGGCCATCTGTGAGCAGTTCGAATCCAGCAGCCTGGAGCGCCTGCAAGAAGAACTGCGCCGCTACCGGCAGGAATGCCGGGAATACTAGTGAAGCTGCACACTTTGGGCCCGGAAGCCACCGACAGCTGGAAGGCGGCGGCTTTTTATGCCGGCAAGGAGCCAGGCCGCTATGAAATCGTGGGTCATGCCAGCTTTGAAGATATCCTGGAAAATCTGCCGGACCTGACAGGCGACTGCCTGCTCATTCCGGCAGCTTTTCAGTCCCAGAAACTGGACCTGGCCTGGGGGGACATGCACTACCTTTACCAAAAGCGGCTGCACTTGCAGGACGTTTTCATCCTGCCGCTGAATCCCATGCTTTTGCTGGAAAACAGCTATGTCCACAACCACTTGGCCTTTACCCACGCGGCGGTAGCCAAGCTGCTCTTGCAGTACGTGCCGGACGCGAAAGTCGTGACCTGTCCCAGCAAGTATCTGGCCTACCAGGAGTACCGCCGGCGGGGGCAGTACGTTCTGACCAATGAGCAGAACGTAACTTTGCGGCCTTTTGAAAGGGTCCTGGCCCGGATAGAAATCCCCATGGTCTGGTGCGTTTACCAGATCAAGTAGCTGAGAAAATGAAGGAAGAGAAAAGCATGAAAGAATTAGCAATGGCCCCAAGCGGCCTGCATGGCCGGCTGACGGTTCCCGGCGACAAAAGCATTTCCCACCGGGCCGTGATGCTGGGCTCTTTGGCAAAGGGCGAAACAAGGATCAGCAACTTTTTGCCCGGCCAGGACTGCCTGACCACGGTCAAGGCCTTCCAGGATCTTGGGGTAAAAATTGACCGAGAAGGGGAAAACCTGGTCGTTTACGGGCAAGGCTTGAAGCAGGCGGATAAGGCTTTGGACATGGGCAATTCCGGCACGACGACCCGTCTTTTGATGGGGATTTTGGCCGGCAGCTCCTTTACAAGCCAGATGATTGGGGATGCATCCCTCAGCAAGCGGCCGATGAAGCGGGTCAGCCAGCCTCTGGCCAAATTCGGGGCTGAGATCGACTTGAGCCCAAACGGGACTTTGCCGGCCACCATCAAAGGGCAAAAGCTGCACGGCGCCCAAATCCAGCTGGAAGTGGCCAGCGCCCAGGTCAAAAGCGCGGCGATTTTCGCGGCGCTTGCAGCCAAAGGCCCGTCAACTATCATCGAAAAGCTGCCGACCAGGAACCACACGGAGATCATGCTGCAGCAGTTTGGGGCAGATATTGCTACGGACGCGGACAATTTGACCATCCATGTCAATCCTGGCCGGGAGCTGACGGGCCAGGAAGTAGAAGTGCCTGGCGACATGTCTTCAGCGGCTTTTTGGCTGACGGCCGGAGCCATTGTGCCAAATTCCAAGCTGACTTTGGCTCACGTCAACCTCAACCCGACCAGAACCGGGATCGTTCAGGTCTTAAAGCAGATGGGAGCAAAAATTTCCATTGAACAATTGCCAAGCAAGGGCGAAGAATTGGGCAATTTGACGATTGAGACCAGCCAGCTGGCTCCAGTCAAGCTGACGGCCGAAGATATTCCGGCCGTCATCGACGAACTGCCTTTAGTCGCTCTTTTGGCGGCCTGCGCTGAGGGGACCAGTGAGATCCGGGGAGCCGAAGAGCTCAGAGTCAAAGAGACCGACCGGATCAAGACAGTCAGCCAGGAATTGGGCAAACTGGGCGTAGAGGTCACGGAACTGCCAGACGGGATGATCATCAAGGGCCGGAAAGACTGGCAAGTCAAAGACGACAATTTGGACAGCTATGGTGACCACCGTTTGGGGATGATGGCGGCTATCGCGGCTTTAAAGAGCAAGCAGCCGCTCAAACTGGCCAATGAAGGCAGCATCTCTGTGTCTTACCCGGGCTTTTTCAGCGATTTGGAAAAGCTGCTCAAGTAAAAAAGATAAAAAGCTAAAACAGAAGGAAAAAGCAATGACGACAGTGTTTATCAAGGGCCTGGGGCTGATCGGCAGCTCCCTGGCCCGGGCAATCAGAGAAGGGCACCCGGATTTCCGCATTTTGGCCTCAGATCCTGATCCTAAAACCCAGGAATACGCCTTAAGCCAGCAATTGGCTGACCAGATGCTGCCCGGCTTAGAGGGGGCAGAAGGGGCGGACTACATCATTTTGGCCGGGCCGGTTGACGCGATAAAGGCAGATATTAGGCAATTAAGCCAGATGGATCTGAAAAAGGGAGCCCTGGTAACTGACGTTGGCTCAGTCAAGCAGGCAATCGTTGACCAGGCGCAAGCCTTGACTAAAAAAGGGGTCGACTTTATCGCCGGCCACCCCATGGCGGGCTCGCACAAGACCGGGGCTTGGGCCGGCCGGGCCCTGCTTTTTGAGAATGCTTTTTACTTCTTGATTCCGGCAAGTCAAGCAGCAGGAAAGAGGCTGCCGGAATTAGAAGACCTGCTCAAAGCTGCCAGGGTCAAGTGGCTGCAGCTGACGGCTGAAGAACATGACAAGATTATAGCCCAGATCAGCCACCTGCCGCATATCGTAGCTGCCGGCCTGGTCAACCAGACTGAAGACACTTTTGCTGGCCAGCCGCTGGGGACCAGGCTGGCTGCCGGGGGCTTTAAGTCGATCACCAGGATTGCCTCATCAGACCCGACCATGTGGAGCCAGATTCTCTTGAACAATTCAGAGGACATCTTAAAGCAGCTGGCTGAATTTCAAGCAGAACTTAAGGAAGTGGCCAGGGAAATCGAAGCAGGCGATGAGGCGGCTCTGTATGACTTTTTCCAAAAGGCCAAAATCAGCCGGGACAAGCTGGGGCCAGACCAGGTGGGGGCTGCGCCAGGCCACTACGATTTGTTTGTCAATATTCCTGACCAAGTTGGCGCTTTGGCTGACGTGACCCGCCTATTGGCCGAAGCCGGCATCAGCATCGTCAGCCTGCAGATTCTGGAAATCAGAGAAGAGATCGACGGAGTATTGCAATTGACCTTCGCCAGAGAAGCTGACCGCCAGCAGGCCAAGGAGATTCTGGCAGCTTATGAGATGAAAAAATAGCACAAAAAAATACCCGATTCTATGAATCGGGTATTTTTTATCGTCTAATCTTCAATCGCCATTAGTTTGAGCTAGATGAGCTTGATGAAGAAGTTGACAGGTAGCTTGAAAGCAGGTTCTTGCTCTTCAAGTCCTTGTCCTTGATGTTGACGTTGGCCTTCTTCAAGACCTTGCCGATGATCTTGGTCATGACAGTTGAGCTTGCTGACCACTTAGCGTAAAGCTGCTTGTCGATGAAGCTCTTGTTCTTGGTGTATGAGCCCTTCTTAGTGGTCTTCAGCACCTTGATGACTTCGTAACCAGATGAAGTCTTAACTGGCGTGGTAGTGTACTCGCCTTCCTTAAGCTTCCAAACAGCTGACTTGAAAGTACTGCTCAAGCTGGTGTCAGTTGAGTCAAAGGCTGACAGCTTGCCGGCCTTCTTCTTGGTAGCAGTGTCGGTTGAGTACTTCTTTGCCAGAGTAGCAAAGCTGGTACCGCTCTTCAGCTTCTTGATCACAGTTTCAGCAGTTGATTTCTTAGAAACAAGAATGTGCTGAACAGTGGTCTTGGTGTGGTAGCTGCTCCACCACTTCTTTTCTTGTGCTGCAGTTGGCTTCTTCAAGTCCTTCAAAGCAGCAACTGAGTAAAGGTTGGTGGCCAGGTTCTGCTTGAATGACTTGGTCGTCAAACCGCTGTAGCTCAAGACAGTGCTGAAGCTTGAGCCGTACTGCTTCTTGTACTTGTTGTATTCTGCCGTGATCTTCTTTGAAGATACCTTGTCACCGTATTGAGCCTTCAGCGTGCGGTAGATGATCAAGCTGACCAAAGTTGATTGGCCGGATGACGTGTCCTTCATCGCTTCGTAGTACTCGTCCTGGGTGATCTTGCCGCCCTTGTAGTTAACTACAGTTGCTGAACTGCTTGAGCAGGCAGCAGTGGACAAACCAATAGCTGCGGCACCTGCCAAAACGGCGATTTTCTTCAAATGTTTTTTCATAAAATTAAATCTCCACATCCTTCATACGTACTGGTATCTAATATAACATATTTTTCCAGAATTGGACTTATTGGAGAGAAAGTTCATCAAAAATCCCTGTTTTCTTAGGAATTTCTTTAAAGCTTTTAGCGCTTCCAGTTCCAAGGATCTTGGTGCCAAGCCAACAATTCCTTATATTGCTCCTCGCTGACCGTTTCGGCAATTTCCTGTTCGAGCAGTTCCCGGTAGTTCAAAAGCGGGGCGAACTTGGTGTCGGCCTTCTTGAAGTTTTCGTCAGCGTCTGGCAAAAGGTAGGTGAAGATGGAGCTGACCCCGTCAACGTGGGCGCCGGTGTCCTTGACAGCTTGAACGGCAGTCAGGACGCTGCCGCCAGTTGAAATCAGGTCGTCGATCAAAACGATGTGGTCGTCCATGGACAGGCGGCCTTCAATTTGCCGGCCTTGGCCGTGGTCCTTTGGCTTGGAGCGGACGTAGACCATTGGCATGTTCAAGACTTGGGCAACCCAGGCTGCGTGCGGGATGCCAGCAGTAGCGACCCCGCCGATCACCGTGACTTCTGGGAATTCTTTCTTGATCAAGGCAGCCAGGTTTTCAGCGATGGCTTGGCGCAATTCCGGGAAGGAGATGGTCTGGCGCAGGTCGGTGTAGATTGGGGAGTGCATCCCGCTGGCGTAGACAAAGTCCTTGTCTGGTGAAATAGTGACGATCTTCTTGTCAATCAGTTGGCGGATAATTTCGTTATTTTGCATCGTTCTTGCTCCAATCCTTAAAAATCTCTTCATATGCTTGCTGCGGGTCAGCGGCCTGGGTGATCGGCCGGCCGACGACAATGGCGGTTGACCCGTTTTCTCTGGCCTCAGCTGGGGTAGCCACCCGGGCCTGGTCGTCTTTTTGGTAGCTCTTTGGCCGGATG
>NZ_BOCG01000104.1 GCF_016587775.1 Lactobacillus nasalidis
GCTTCAAGACCACCAGGCGGCCGAAGGACCGGTTCATGATGAGGCGGGCGCCTTCGATCCCGAAGCGGGTGGAGATTTGCCGGTCATACGCGTCCGGCCGGCCGCCGCGCTGAGCGTGACCGATCACGGCCGTTCTGATTTCCGCGTCAGGCAGGACGCTCTGCAACTGGTCAGCAATTTCCACGACCACGCTGGCGCCGTTTCTGGCGGCTACCTTGGCCTTGTACTTCTTCTTGGACAGGGTGGCGTCTTCCTTGGAGATGGCGCCTTCAGCAGCGGCAATGACCGTGAACGGCTTGCCGGCCTTTTGCCGGTCTTTGATCTTCTTGGCCACGACGTTGATGTCGTAAGGGATTTCCGGCAGGAGAATGATGTCGCTGCCAGCGGCCAGGCCGGCTGCCAAAGTGATGTGGCCGACCTTGTGGCCCATGACTTCAACTACAAAAATCCGGGAGTGACTTTGAGCGGTCGTGTGGATGTCGTCCAAGTAGCGGGTGGCAATGTCAACCGCGCTTTGGAAGCCGAAGGTGTAGTCGGTGCCCCAAGTGTCGTTGTCGATCGTCTTTGGCAGGCCGATCACGTTCAAGCCCTCCTGGGCCAGCATGTTGGCTGACTTAAGGGACCCGTTGCCGCCCAGAACTGCCAGGGCGTCCAGGTTGAGCTTCTTGTAGGTCTTCTTCATGGCAGCTACCTTGTCAAAGCCGTCGACGATGACCCGCATTTCCTTGAATGGCTGGCGGGAAGTGCCCAAAATCGTGCCGCCCTGGTTGATGATGCCGGAGAAGTCCCGCGGCTTCATCTTGATGTAATCTTCGTGCATCAAACCGTAGTAGCCCCGCTTGAAGCCGATGATTTCCACGTCGTCAACGCAGTTGTAAAGGGTTTTGGCCAGGCCCCGCATCGTCGCGTTGAGCGCTTGACAGTCACCACCACTGGTTAAAATACCAACTCGTAAAGTCATGCTTGTTTCCTCCCTGTGTGCATAAACTGGTTACTAAACTAGGCTTAATTTTAATCTTAGTCATGTACAGGCCAACATGCAAGAAAAAATTCCTGTGTAAATAAAAAATAAGGCTTTCACTGCTAAGGAAAAGCAGCCTGGATTTCCAGACTGCTTCATGGTAGTTAGTTTTTGATTAGTGGGCCGTCAGCGCGATCAAGTTGTCGCCGTGCTTGACGTCGCTGGCTTCAACGCGGGCAACGTCATTGTATGAAGGAGTGTTGGTTACGACAACCATGACGGTCGTGTCGTAGCCGGCTGCCTTGACGGCATCAAGGTCGACTTCACCGAGCTTGTCGCCCTTTTCGATGTGTTGGCCTTGGGTCACGAAGGACTTGAAGTGCTGGCCGTTCAGGTTGACCGTGTCCAGACCGATGTGGATCAAGACTTCGGCACCGTCGTCAGACTTCAAACCGTAAGCGTGGCCGGTCTTGTAGGCAACGGAAACGGTCCCGGTAACCGGGGAGTAGACATTGCCGTCGCTAGGAACGATGGCTGCCCCGTTACCCATGAGTTTTTGAGAAAAGACTTCGTCGTTGACAGCTGACAGGTCTTCAGAAACGCCGTCAACTGGGGCCAGGATGATTTCGTCAGCCAGGCCGGCAGTCTTGGCTGCTTCGACTTGTTGTTCAGCTGGAACTTCAGTGTCGGCGCTCACGCCGGATTCGCCTTCAACGCTGGCAACTTCTTCCTTCAAGTGGCTCTTGCCCCAGAAGAAGGTCAGGGCAAAGGCGATAGCGAAGGAAACAAGTTCGCAGACAACGTACATTGGGATGGTCTTCGGGTAGATGGACAGGAAGCCCAGGAAACCGGCAGAACCAAGTGAAGCTGCTTCAACGTGCAGCAGACCTGCCAGGGCTGAAGCAAAGCCGGACCCGATCAAGGCGCAGAAGAACGGGAAGCGGTACTTCAGGTTGACCCCGAAGAGGGCTGGTTCAGTAATACCAAGCAGGGCTGAAACGCCGGCTGATGAAGACAGACCCTTCATCTTCTTGTTCTTGGTCAAGAACCAAATTGCGAAAGTTGCGGCACCTTGTGCGACGTTGGCCATGGAGGCAACAACGAAGATAAAGTCGCCGGCACCCTTGCCGGAAGCGAAAGCTGCCAGCAGCTGGGTTTCAATGGCCGGGAAGCTTTGGTGCAAACCGGTCATAACGATGGCTGAGTAGCAAAGACCGAACAGGCCCATGCCGATGAAGCCGGCAGTGTCGTACAGCCATACGAAGCCGTTGGTGATCCAGTCAGAAACGGTCTTCATAACCGGCCCGACGATGGTGAAGGTCAGGAAACCGGTGATCATGACTGACAAAAGCGGGGTAAAGGTAAAGTCAACCGCGCTTGGCAGCACCTTGTGCAGCTTCTTTTCCAAGAAGGCCAGGATCCAGATAGCGGCCAGAACCGGAATAACTTGGTATTGGTAGTTGGTTTGCGCTACGTGCAGACCGAAGATGTTCCAGTAGTGGGTTGAACCGCCCAATTGCGGGGTGGTCATGATCAAGCCGATCGCAGCCCCCAGGAACTGGTTGGCCCCAAACCGCTTAGCGGCGGAGATGCCGACCAGAACCGGCAGGAACATGAACGGAGCGGCTGACATGACTTGGATCATGTCTGACAAGCCCTTGATGGCCGGGTTGATTTGGACCAGTGACTTAGGCCCGAACAGGCCAGGACTGGTAAAGAAGTTGTTCAAGGCCATCAGCAGACCGCCGGCAACCAGGGCCGGGATGATCGGCACGAAGATGTCACTCAAAAGCTTGATGAAGGCCATAACTGGGTTGACCTTCTTGCCGCTGGCGGCGATCTTCTTCAGGTCGTCAGTGGAAACTTCGGACAAACCGGTTTCCTTGATCAGTTCGTTGTAGACGTTGTCAACGTCACCAGGCCCGATGATGACTTGGTACTGGCCGTCAGTCTTGAAGGTCCCCTTAACGTCCGGGTCCTTGTCCAAGGCTGCCTGGTCGATCTTGCTGTCGTCTTTTAAGACTAAACGCAGACGCGTTGCACAGTGAGCAGCTGCTACCAGGTTATCTTCGCCAACCGCAGCGATAACCCGCTTGGCAACCGCGTTGTAATTCATTGCCACGAGAAACACTCTCCTTATCCTCTGAAAACGCTTTTCTTTAATTCAGTTTCTATGATAACGGTTTCTGTGAAATATGTCAATCGTTTGACAGAAAATATTTTAAAAAAGATTAAAAAGGATTGCTTACCGCAAATACAGCCTGTTAATCGTTTGACATGTTAGCGCTTCAACAATAAAATAGAAGGTGACAAAGTGCTAATTGTTTAGATTTGATTTTTGCGCGGCAATAAAACAACAGAAGAGATTATTGAATTAAGCGGAGGTTGCTTAAAATGGAATGGACTAGAGAGAAAAGATATCTTCCTTATGACAAGTGGGACGCTTTGACCCTGCTGAAACTGCAGAGCCAGGCAGCGCGGTCTGACTACCAGCTGCACTACCACATCCGTCCGAGCTCGGGCCTTTTGAACGACCCAAACGGCTTTTCCTATTATAATGGGCGCTGGCAGGTCTTCTACCAGTCCTACCCGTTTGGCGCCGTGCACGGGCTGAAGTCCTGGGTGCACCTGAGCAGCCGGGACCTGGTGCACTGGGAAAACCTGGGCGAGGCCGTTTTGCCGGACACGCCGCTTGACAGTCACGGGGCTTACTCCGGCTCAGCCAAGGCGGTCGGCGACAAGCTCTTTTTGATGTACACGGGCAACGTGCGTGACGAAAACTGGGTGCGGCATTCCTACCAGATCGGCGCCTGGATGGATGAGAAGGGACAGGTCAGCAAGCTGCCGGAAGCCTTGATCAAGGCACCGGACCATGTGACCGAGCACTTCCGCGACCCGCAGATTCTGGAGCACGGCGGCAAGTACTACGCTATTCTCGGCGCCCAGGACAAGGCCAGCAAGTCTGGCAAAATCAGCCTCTACCGGGCTGAGCAGCTGACGGGTCCCTGGGAAGACCTGGGCTATGTCGACCTGCCGGACATGGGCTACATGGTTGAATGCCCGAACCTGGTCTTCGTCAGCGGCAAGCCGGTCTTCATCTTCTGCCCGCAGGGCCTGGACAAGAACGTTGCCGACTACCAGAACGTCTACCCGAACATGTACTGGGCCGGGGAAAGCTTCGACTTTGACATGGGCCATTTTGAAACGAAGCAGAAGGCGCCGGTCAACCTGGACGAAGGCTTCGACGTCTACGCCAGCCAGGCCTTCAACGCGCCTGACGGCCAGGCCTACCTGATCAGCTGGGTGGGCCTGCCGGACATGACCTACCCAAGCGACAGCGAAGGCTGGGCCAACTGCTTAAGCCAGGTCAAGCGCCTGTCCTTGAAGCACGGCCGCCTGGTTCAAAAGCCGGTCAAGGCCATCAAGAGCCTGCGCGAGGCAGAAGAAGACTTTACCGGTGACCTGGCCTTTGACGCCGGCGCGCAAAGCGAAATCAAGCTGACGGTCAAGCGGGGGCAGAAGGGCAGCCTGCTTTTGGCAGCCGACCAAGCCGGCCAGCACGGCATCAAGCTGCGCTTCAAGACCGGCAAGCACGCCCGTCTCACCGTCGACCGGGGCGAATGCGGGCAGGCAGTCAACGCCGACTTTGGCGCCAGCCGCACCGTCAGGCTGCCGGCCGGCGAGGACCTGGACTTGAGAATCTTCATGGACCACTCGCTGTTTGAAATTTTCGTTAACGGCGGGGCAGCCGTCATTACCGGCCGCTACTTCGCGCCGGCTGACCAGACCTTCGTCAAGATGGACAAGGGCATCGACTACCGGGCCCGGACTTGGCGCTTGAAAGACATGTAAGCAATAAGAGGGGAAGAGGCAGACATGAGGCCAAAACTAACGGACGTGGCTGAAAAGGCAGGCTGTTCGCCAACGACGGTCTCGCGGGTGATCAACAATTACGGCTACATCAGCCAGAAGACCAGAGACCGGGTCTACGCGGCTATGCGGGAGCTGAACTATCAGCCGAATACCCTGGCGCGGTCGCTGCAGGGCAAGCAGACCAAGATGATCGGCGTGATCGTGCCGAGCATCAACAACCCCTTCTTCGCGGAACTGGTAGCCGGCATCGAAGAACAGCTGGCAAGCGACGGCTACAAAATGCTGCTCTGTGATGCCGGCCAGGACAGCGACAAGGAGCGGCGCTACTTGCGGATGCTGGAAGCCAACCAGGTCGACGGAATCATCGCGGGCTCGCACAACCTGGACATTGCCGAGTATCAGCGCTACGGCCTGCCGATCGTGTCCTTTGACCGGGCCTTGTCAGAGCAGGTGCCGATCGTGACCAGCGACAACTATCAGGGCGGCTGCCTGGCCACCCAGGCCCTGGTCGACGCCGGCTGCCGGCACGTCTACTTCGTCGG
>NZ_BOCG01000105.1 GCF_016587775.1 Lactobacillus nasalidis
GGCCGGCATGCCGGCGAATTGGGCAGCAATGCCGTCTTTACCGACGGCAGCAGCAGCGAGAAAGTGACCGTGTTTACTGACCAGTACCGCCGCTTTGCCCAGCTGCTGGCGCCTGACGGCTTGTATCTGCTGCAAGTCGACAAAAGAGAAGACCAGGAAGACGGGCGCGGCTACCAGTTTATCCTGCGCGACTTGAAACCGCTGGACTTAAAGCGCCTGGAGCAGGAGGCGGCCGTCAAGCCGGTGGAAGTCCGGCCCAAGGAAATTGCCCTGGAGCGCTTTTTTGACGAACGCTACCAGACCAAGCGCCTGGGCGACTTCCGGGTCAAAGAGCGTGGCCGGGCCCTGGGCAAGCTGCTGGCGGTGCGCTATTTGGAAGACAAGCGGGGCCAGAAGATGGCGACTTTGATCTTTGCTGACTCTTCCGGGCGCTACCGCTGCTGGCTTTTTGCTGCAGAAATGCGGCAATTGCAGCTGGACTTAAAGCCGGACGGATACTATCTCTTGCAACTGGAAGCTTTGAGCGGACAGGGGGCGCTGGACTTCAAAATTTATGGCCTGCGGGCCGTCAATCTGCAGTCTTAAGGGGGCAAAAACAACTTGACCAATTTGCTTTTTTGAAAAAATCTAACTTTAGTGAAAAAATTAGTAAACGCCAGGATAGGATTTGTAAGCCCTAACAGCTGAAAATGCTGAAAAAATCGAATTTAAACCAGATTTTACAAGACTTTATGCGGTAAAAATGTTATGATTTATGTGATGTGAGATATTACACAATTTAAATCATGATGAGGTGAATTCATGAAACGGATTGGTATTTTGACCAGCGGCGGTGACGCCCCTGGTATGAATGCAGCCGTAAGAGCCGTAACCAGAGTCGCTATTGCAAACGGTTTGGAAGTTTTCGGCATCAGATACGGTTTTGCAGGTTTGGTCGCAGGCGACATCTTCCCATTGGAAAGTGAAGACGTAGCCCACTTGATCAATGTTTCCGGTACTTTCCTCTACACTGCGCGTTATCCTGAATTTGCGGAAGAAGAGGGCCAAAAGGCAGGTATTGCTCAATTGAAGAAGCACGGCATCGACGCTGTAGTTGTCATCGGTGGGGACGGTTCCTACCACGGCGCTTTGCAGCTGACCCGCCACGGCTTCAACTCAATTGGTCTGCCAGGCACGATCGACAACGACATCCCTTACACGGATGCCACGATCGGCTATGACACGGCGTGCATGACTGCAATGGACGCGATCGACAAGATCCGTGACACTGCTTCAAGTCACCACCGGGTCTTCATTGTCAACGTAATGGGCCGCAACTGCGGCGACATCGCTATGCGTGTCGGCGTAGCCTGCGGGGCAGACGCGATTGTCATTCCTGAAAAGCCATATGACGTTGAAGAAATTGCTAACCGCCTGAAGCAAGCCCAGGAACGCGGCAAGGACCACGGCCTGGTTGTCGTTGCTGAAGGCGTCATGACTGCTGACCAGTTCATGGCTGAACTGAAGAAGTATGGTGACTTCGACGTTCGTGCCAATGTTTTGGGCCACATGCAGCGTGGTGGTACGCCAACGGTTTCTGACCGTGTGCTTGCTTCCAAGCTGGGCAGCGCAGCTGTTCACTTGCTGTTGGAAGGCAAGGGCGGCCTGGCTGTCGGCGTTGAAAACGGCAAGGTTACTTCACACGACATCCTTGATTTATTTGATGAGTCTCACAAGGGTGACTATGACTTGTTAAAGCTCAATGAAGATTTATCAAGATAGTTGTTTTTATAGTTTTTGATTTAGGGAGATTTTTTCAAGATGAAAAAAACGAAGATTGTTAGTACTTTAGGACCAGCTTCAAACGATATTGAAACTATTACCAAGTTAGCCGAAGCAGGCGCAAACGTATTCCGTTTCAACTTCTCACACGGTGACCACGAAGAACACTTGGCAAGAATGAACATGGTTCGTGAAGTTGAAAAGAAGACTGGCAAGCTTTTGGGCATCGCTCTGGACACCAAGGGTGCTGAAATCAGAACCACTGACCAAGAAGGCGGCAAGTTCACGATCAACACTGGTGACGAAATCCGCGTGTCAATGGACGCAACCAAGGCCGGCAACAAGGACATGATCCACGTTACCTACCCAGGTCTGTTTGACGACACTCACGTTGGCGGCACTGTATTGATCGATGACGGTGCTGTTGGCTTGACTATCAAGGCCAAGGACGAAGAAAAGCGTGAACTGGTTTGTGAAGCTCAAAACACTGGCGTAATCGGCTCAAAGAAGGGTGTTAACGCTCCAGGTGTTGAAATCCGCCTCCCAGGGATTACTGAAAAGGACACTGACGACATCCGCTTTGGTTTGAAGCACGGTATTAACTTCATCTTTGCTTCATTTGTACGTAAGGCTCAAGACGTTCTTGACATTCGCGCACTTTGCGAAGAAGCTGACGCATCATACGTTAAGATCTTCCCAAAGATTGAATCACAAGAAGGTATCGACAACATCGACGAAATCTTGCAAGTTTCAGACGGTTTGATGGTTGCCCGTGGTGACATGGGTGTTGAAATCCCATTCATCAACGTGCCGTTCGTACAAAAGACTTTGATCAAGAAGTGCAACGCTTTGGGCAAGCCAGTTATCACTGCTACTCAAATGCTGGACTCAATGCAAGAAAACCCACGTCCAACTCGTGCCGAAGTAACTGACGTTGCCAACGCCGTACTTGACGGTACTGACGCAACCATGCTGTCAGGTGAATCAGCAAACGGTTTGTACCCAGTACAATCAGTTCAAGCTATGCACGACATCGACGTTCGGACTGAAAAGCAAATGGACAGCCGGAACACTTTGGCCCTGCAACGCTTTGAAGAATACAAGGGCTCAAACGTAACTGAAGCTATCGGTGAATCAGTTGTCCGGACTGCTCAAGAATTGGGCGTTAAGACCATCATCACTGCTACTAGCTCCGGCTACACTGCTCGTATGATCTCCAAGTACCGTCCAGACGCAACCATCGTTGCCTTGACTTTCGATGAAAAGATCCAACACTCATTGGGTATCGTATGGGGCGTTGAACCAGTTTTGGCAAAGCAACCTTCAAACACTGACGAAATGTTCGAAGAAGCTGCTCGCGTAGCCAAGGAAAAGGGCTTCGTAAAGGACGGCGATCTGGTAATCATCGTTGCCGGCGTACCATTCGGCCAATCAGGTACTACCAACTTGATGAAGCTGCAAATCATCGGCAACCAAGTTGCTCAAGGTTTGGGCGTAGGTACTGGCTCAGTAATCGGCAAGGCAGTTGTTGCCAACAGTGCTGAAGAAGCCAACGCTAAGGTTCACGAAGGCGACATCCTGGTAGCTAAGACTACTGACAAGGACTACATGCCAGCCATCAAGAAGGCCAGCGGTATGATCGTTGAAGCTTCTGGCTTGACCAGCCACGCAGCTGTTGTCGGCGTATCACTTGGCATTCCGGTTGTTGTCGGCGCTGCTGACGCAACTTCAAAGATCGCTGACGGCTCAACTCTGACTGTTGACGCTCGTCGCGGCGCAATTTACCAAGGTGAAGTTTCAAACCTGTAATTTAAGATTGCAAGTCTGACAACCACAGATAAAAAGAGCTCGATCGCATGACCGAGCTCTTTTTTTGCCCTTTTTTCTTTAAATGCGGGGAAAGCAGAAGCCAGATTCAGCCTCTCTCAGCGCCTTTATGCCTAAGGCAGGGAAATCTCCGTCAAGCAGCAAAAGCCCCCTAGCGGGCCTAATGCTGGCTTGCTATAGAGGGGCAAGGGCGCGGCTAAGGAAGAGCCGAAACGGTTAAGGGCAAACTAAAAGCTTCAGCAAACAGTTTGCTGAAGCTTTTTAGATATGGGCTAGGCGGCAGCGTCGTCTTCGCCCAGGATGATTTCCAAAGTGTCGTGCACGATCTTGTCTTTTGCCAGTTGGGCTTGATCATCGTACTGGTCGCGGAAGTCGTTGACCATTTCAGCGGCAATCCCGTGGTTCTTGATGACCCAGATCTTGTTGGCCATGATGGTTGCCTCACGGACGTCGTGAGTGACCAGAACCGTGGTGATGCCTTCTTCCTTGCATACTTGCAGGATCAGTTCCTGCATCTTGCTTCTGGTCAGGGCATCCAGGGCACCGAGCGGTTCGTCCAAAAGGAGCAGCTTCGGTGAGGAGATCAAGGCTCTGGCCAGGGCGGCTCTTTGTCTCTGCCCGCCTGAAAGGGTGGCTGGATACGCGTCAGCGTAGTCTTCAAGGCCGACTCTGGCCAAGAGGCGCTTGGCCTTGTCAAGGTCGTCGGTTGTCAACAGCAGGTTGCCCAGCACGGTCTTCCAAGGCAGGAGCCGGTCGTCTTGGAACATTACCCGGGCCTGCTGGTTCAAGCCGCTTAATTGCTGGCCGTTGAAGGTGATGGAGCCGCCGGTCGGTTTTTCCAAGCCGGCGATCAGCCGCAGCAGGGTGGACTTGCCGCCCCCGCTCATCCCGACCAGGGCGATAAACTCGCCCTTGGAGATTCCCAAGTTGACGTTCTTTAAAACTTCCTTGTCGCCGTAAGTTTGGCTTAAGTTGCTGATGTCAAGAAAAGACATGGCTGATTCCTCCTATTCCGTAGTGCGGCTGTTGCGCCAGTCAAGCAAGATGACTTCGAAGTTGTGGGCGATAAAGTTGGACAGTTCCCCGAGCAGGGCGTATAAGACGATGCAAAGGTAGATGGTGGTCACGTCCATGTACTGCTGGGCGTTGGTGGACATGTAGCCGATGCCTGAGTCTGCTGAAACGGTCTCGGCCACGATCAAAGCAACCCACATGGTCCCCAGGGCGTAGCGGACGCCGATCAGGATGGTTGGCAGGGCTCCTGGGAAGATGATGTCTTTGAACATCTGCCACTTGGACAGCTGGTAGGCCTGGCCCATTTCCAAAAGGTCAGGGTCAATCGAGCTGATGCCGTGGTAGGTGTTGATGTACATCGGGAACAGGCAGGCCAGGGAGATCAAGGTGATCTTTGAGCCTTCGTCGATCCCCATTACCAGGATGATCAAGGGAATCAAGGCCATGTTGGGAATCGTCCGGAGCATCTGGATGGTAGTGTCAAAAACCTGCCGGAAGACTTTTGAAGTCCCTGAGCAGATGCCCAGGATAAAGCCGCTGCCGCCACCAATGAGGAAACCCATGGTAGCCCGGTAAAGGCTGATGCTGATGTTCTTTTGCAGGGTGCCGCTTTGCCAGTCTTTGACGGCGGTAGCCAGAACGGCAGTCGGGGCAGGCAGGAATTCTGACTGAATCCATTTAAACTGCACGCTGATTTGCCAGAAACAGATGATGGCAACGGGCAGGACCCAAGGCAATAGGTCTTTTTTCCAGTTAAAAGCTTTTTTCTCTTGCATTGAGTAGCCTCTTTCTTACTTCATGTCGATAACGTACTTGCTGATCTTCGGGTCGGTCTTGATGACGCCAGCCTTATAGAAGGTGTCGGCCATCGCCTGTGACTCTTTGATTGCGGTCTTGGTAACGGCACCGAAGTCGTAGGAGCGCCGGGAGATCATCTTCTTGACGACGGATTCCTTCAGGCTCATGGCCTTGGCCAGCATCTTGGTCAGCTTGGCGTGGTGCTTGTTTGCCCAGGTCATGTCCTGGCTGAGGTACTTGATCAGCAGCTGGCTGACGGCCTCGTTGTTCTTGGCGAACTTCTGCGTTGACATGATGTAGCTGCGGTTGTTGTAGGAAACGTCGTCACCCGTGTAAAGCAGGGTTGAACCGCTGGCTTCCAGCTGGGCAGTGGTTGGGTCCCAGGCAACGATCGCGCTGACCTTGCCCTTGGAGTAGGCCACAGTTGCGGCACTGGTTTCCAGGTTGACCAGCTGCACGTCGCTGGACTTCAGACCGTATTTGGCCAGCAGAGCCCGGATGAAGTATTCAGAAGCCGTGGACTTGGTGTAGGCAATCTTTTTGCCCTTCAAGTCGGCCACGGTCTTGATGCCGGAAGACTTCTTGACAAGGAGGCCGGTCCCCTTGCTCTTAGTACCGCCAGTCGCGATGTAGGCTAGCTTGCTGCCCGCGGCCAGGGCGGTGATTGGCGGCGTGTCGCCGCAGCGGGCGTAGTCGATTGACCCTGAAGCCAGGGCCTGGACTTCTTCAGCCCCGGAAGAGAATTCCTTGAAGACCACATTGTAGCCCTGGGCCTTCATCTTTTTCTTCAAAACGCCGCGGGTTTTGGAGATGGCGACTTCGTCACCGGACAGGTAACCAATCTTGATCGTCGTCAGTTTGGAGCTCGATGAGCTGCTGCTGCCGACTTGGGAATAAACGACCACGCTGGCCCAAAGGACCAGCAAAACAGTCAAGAAAATTTTTCTAGCCAGGTGTTTGTGCTTCTTTTTCATGAAAAATCTAAGCTCCTTGTTTCTCTAATTGAACCAGTTCAGCTGCAAGTTCCGGCCGTTTGATTTTTCCAGTCGGGTTAAGCGGGAATTGATCCACGAAAAAGATCTTGCTTGGGCAACGGTAGGATGCCAAATTCTTGCGGCAGTGCTCGTCGATTTGCTGGCGGGCTTGCTGAGGGTCGATGCCGGCTCTCGGGTCAAGCACGATGGCGGCAGTAACGACTTCGCCATAGAACTCGTCCGGGGTTGGAACGACGGCGACGGCCTTGACGAAAGGCAGTTCAGAGATGACGTTTTCGACGATGATCGGGCTGACCTTTTCACCGCCGCGGTTGATCAGGTGCTTGATTCTGCCTTCCAGCCACAGGTAGCCGTCTTCGTCAAAGTAACCCAAATCGCCAGTATGGAACCAGCCGTTTTGGAAGTCCTTTTGGCTGCCGGACAGGTAGTGGGTGATGACGTGGTGGCCCTTGATGCAAATCTCGCCTTTGACATTGCTTTCTTTGCCGTATTCGTGATACTTGCCGTCGGCGAAGATGGCCATTTCGGTGTGGTAAGGCTTGCCGGCCGACCCGATCTTGATGGCATCCAGCGGGTTAAGGGTGCATTGTGAGCAGGATTCGGTCATCCCGTAGCCTTCAAGCAGGGGAACATGGTAAGTCTCCAGGAACTGCTTGTGGCGGGCAACCGGCAGCATGGCTGAAGCGCAGCGGATAAAGCGCAGGCGGTTTTGCGGGTTGGCCTTGTAGGCGGCCAGGGCGTTCTCATTCTTCAAAAGGATCATGACGATCGTCGGCACGATTGAGGACCAGCTGGCATCGGCTTCATGAACCCAGCCCCAGAAGCGGCTGGCTGAGAACTTGGGCGCGATGGCGATTCTGCCGCCGGCCAAAAGGCTGCTGGTCGTCAGAATCATTTGCGCATTGATGTGGAACATCGGCATGACGACCAATACCGTATCATCCGGGGTCAAGCGGTGGCTGTCCTTGTCATACTGAGCAGCAGCCCGCATCATGGCGTGAGTCAGGCCGACCTGCTTTGGCTTGCCGGTAGTCCCGGAAGTGCTCAGAATCAAGCCAAGCGATTCTTCAGTCGGTTCACAGGAGCGGCCGGCTGCCAGGCCAGGCTTGCAGAAGAAGACCAGGTCAGGCATGGTCTTCAAGTTTAAAGCGAAGCTCTGAAAGCCAGGCAGGTCGATTTCATCAGCCATTTGCTGGTCGACCAGCAAGGCCGGGTATTCCAGTTCGTCAAGCTGGCGCAGGAGCTCCCGGGCCGGAGTTGAAGCAGAGACCGGGTGCGGAGTGATGCCCATGCGCCACATGGCCTGGTTGATCGGAATATAGACCGGGCTGTTGGCCAGGCGCATCAAGACACGGTCGCCTCCGGCCAGATTGCTGGCGCGGAAGCACTTTTGCAAGACCGCCACGTCGTCTTCAATGTCCTGGCCGGTAAACCAGAGGTGACGGCTGAGGTCCATCAAAATGTTGCGGTTTTGGTTCTTTTGGATGTTTGCTTGTAAGTCGGTAGTTAAACGGGTCATGATATTTCTCCTTTAAAACGAGCGATCAATTTGCGACCGTTTGGTCGACCAATTAAGCGGCCAAATGGCGGTGTCATGTATAAAAAGTCGGCGATCAGCCAGGTCAGTCCCAGGCAGGCCGCGTATCCAAGCGGCAGCAGGGCCAGGATGATCCATTGGTTGAGCTGAACCTGTTCCAGGACATTGGACAAAAGCACGATTGAAATCGAGTGAACCAGGTAGACGCCGAAGGAAATGGCGCTGGAGCGGTCGACCCAATGAATGAAAGCAGGCTTTTTCTCCAGCCAGCTGCTGCGCTTTTCAGCGTAGAGCAGGCAAAGCGTGAAGATCGTGGCGATCATGGTGACCGCGTAGACCATCATGTAAGGCTGGTGGATCAAGTTGGCCGAGTGCTGGCTGAGATGCAGCGCGCGGACGTTGAACTGGTACAGCAGCAAGGTGCCCACGGCCGTCAAGGCAGTAGTCTTGAAGACCAGGCCCCGGTTCTGCAGCAGCCAGCGGGTGAGCTGGTTGTAGTGGCACCAGGCCCAGCCGCCCAGGATGAAGTAGAACTGGTAGAAAATAATGTTGTTGCCGTAGTACTTGAGCAGGTACGGCCAGGAGCTGTGGTCCATGCTCGGGTAGAAGTACTTGGCCCAGACCATCAGGCCCAGCTGTAAAACAGCGCTGAGGGCAAGCAGGAGATTGAGATGGTTTTTAAATAAATCAAACAGCTTGAGCACCAGCGGGAAGATCAGGTACAGCTGGAACATCAAGAAGATGTAGTAGAAGTAGAACTGATTACCCTTGCTGATGGCATCCAGCCAGCCGGTGAACCAGGAGTTCCAGCTGAAAGTGCCGCTGCTCAGCAGCAAAAAGGCTAAAAAGACCCCGTTCCAAAACAGGTAGGGGATGCCGCTGCCGATGTAGCGCTTCTTCCAAAACTGGGGCCAGTTTTGTTTTTCGGGCCGGCCGTAATAGCTGAGGAAAAGCACCAAACCGGTGATGAACATAAAGCCAAAGCGGGGAAAGTGCAGGATCAGGTGAGTTGACACCAGCACGCGCCCGGCAGCCGTGTCCTTGTTGCCCAGTGCCGCGGCGAAGGTACTGGTAACGTGGTTGAGAACAACGCCGAACATAAAGAAGCAGCGCATCAAGTCAACCTCGTAAAGGTGTTTTTTCTTGGTCATGATAACCTCCTTTGATGTTTACATAGGTTAATTAAAGAAGTTGGTCAAACGTTGATTAAAAATAGAAGAAAATGTGCTGGAAATGAAAAAAATTAGCGATAGGGCAGAAATTAGATTAGCAATGGCTTTATTTTCTCCGGCCAATCCCGTATACTAGCATTAGAATTATGTAAAGTTGGAGGCAGAATATGCTTGGTGAAATCCGTACCGGAAAAATAATCGACAGCAACGCCGACGCCTATTTCGTGCAGGTCGACGGGGTGACGTTCAAATTGAAGAAACAAGAGCTGACGCAGGAAGAAACGCCCAAAATGGGCGATGCAATCACTGGTTTTGTTTATGACAACCAAAAGCACGAACGGGAAATGACCCAGTTTTTGCCTTTTGCCCAGCAAGACCAGTACGGCTGGGCCACGGTGACCAGAGTACAGCGGGGTTTGGGGGTTTTCCTGGATATCGGCCTGCCAGACAAGGACGTGGTCATGTCCCTGGACGACCTGCCGCTTGATCAAGCCCGCTGGCCACAAAAAGACGACCGTTTGCTCGTCCGGCTGGAAACGGATGAAAAGGAAAGAATATGGGCCAAGGCAGCTGATGAAAACATTTTCGAGCAGGTTTCAGTACGTTTTCCAAACAATCTGGTCAACAAGAACCTGCTGGCCCGGGTTTATTCCAGCAAGTCCCTGGGCTGCTTTGTCTTGACCAATGACTACTACTTGGGCTTCATCCACGCCTCGCAGATGCAGCAGCCGCTGCGGCTGGGCGAGGAGGTCAAGGCCCGGGTGATCGGCGTCAGCCAGTACGGCCGGCTGAACATGAGCGTTTTGCCGCGGGCCTTTGAAGAAATCGACGATGACGCGGCAATGATTTTGATGTCTTTGCGGCGCAAGGGCGACAAGACCCTGCCCTTCAGCGACAAGAGCGACGCTCAAGCCATCAAGGACTACTTTGGAATTTCCAAGTCGGCCTTCAAGCGGGCCCTGGGAAACTTGATCAAGCGGGGCCTGGTCAGCCAGGACAAGGAAGCCGGCACGATCACGATGATCAAGGACGCTGAAGATGAATAAGCTCACGGAGCAGATTGACGACTACCTGCGCTACAGCCAGATTGAGCGGGGATTGAGCCAGAACACGATCGCGGCATACCAGCAGGACCTGCAGGAGTTTCTGACCTTCGTGAAGGCCGAGCAGCTGCCGGGCTGGCCGCTGGAAGCAGTCGAAATCGATGCCTTTTTGGCCAAAGAGCGCGACCTGGGCAAGGCCAACAGCTCGATCAGCCGATTGGTGTCGACCCTGCGCCGCTTTTACCAGTGGCTGGTGCGCCAGCAGCTGATTGCCCTGGACCCGATGAGCCAGATTGATGCCCCGAAAAGGGAGAAGCGGATGTCGCTGGCCCTGACTGAGGCTGAGGTCAGCCGCCTGCTGGAGCAGCCCGACGTAAACACCGACCTGGGCCTGCGCGACCGGGCCCTGCTGGAATTGCTCTACGCGACGGGGATGCGGGTCAGCGAGGCGATCAGCCTGCAGCTGGGCGACGTGCATGCTGATTTGCGGCTGATCAAGGTTCTGGGCAAGGGCAGCAAGGAAAGGCTGATCCCGGTGAGCGACCTGGCCCTGGAATGGGTGAAAAAGTACTTGCCCGTGCGTGAAAAGCAGCTGCTGAAAAGTGGCAAAAACAGCGACTACCTTTTCTTAAACAGCCGCGGCGGCCAGCTTACCCGGCAGGCAGTCTGGCAGAAGATCAAGAAGTACTGCGGGCAGGCCGGAATTGACAAGGACGTGACGCCCCACACTCTGCGCCACAGCTTTGCCACGCACTTGCTGGAACACGGGGCCGATTTGCGGGTGGTGCAGGAAATTCTGGGCCATACCGATATTTCGACGACGCAGATCTATACCAACCTGACGCAAAAGCATATCCTGGACGTCTATCAAAAGACGCATCCCCGGGTTTGACTGAGAAGGTGATCGATGTGTTAGTACCATATAAGAAGGACTATGAAAAAGTAGCGATGGGCCTGCTGTCCTATCTGCCGGATTTCAAAAACCTGCAGAACCTCCAAGAGGAGATGCAGCTGTATGCTGCCGATCCGGCGCACCGGCTGTACCTTTACCGCGACCAGGAGCAGAACATCGTCGGCTTGGTGGGCTGCGAGATCGGGTCCGGCTGCCAAGTGCTGCGCTACTTGTCGCTGGCACCGGGCTTTCGCGATGATGAGCACTTCACGCGGCTCATGCAGGAACTGAAACAGGAATCCGGCAAGCTGAAGCTGCTGACGGTTCCGGAATATACATATTTACTGAAGTATCTGAAAAATGATGAACGATAGCATGACCATTGAGCTGCCGAATTTTGAAGGTCCCCTGGACCTGCTGCTTCACTTGATTCGGTCTCAGGAACTAGACATTTACGACATTCCGATCGCGCGCATCACGCAGCAGTATCTCGATTATCTGCAGCAGATGCAGCAGCTGAACCTGCAGCTGGCCGGGGAATATTTCGTGATGGCGGCAACGCTGCTGCGGATCAAGTCCCAGTACCTGCTGCCCAAAAACGACTTTGTGGAAACCGAGGAAGACCTGCCCGACCCCCGGGAGGAACTGGTGGAGCAGCTGGTTCAGTATTCGGTCTTCAAGAAAATATCGGCCTACTTCAAGGTCAGAAACGACGAGGTGCCGGTTTTGGCCGCCAAAGAACCGAGCGTGGCCGCTGACGCCAAAGTGCAGCCGCTGCCCCTAGGGCAGATCAGCCGCCAGGAGCTTACGGCCAGCTTTGTCCTGGCCATGCGCCGCTTCAAGAAAAGACACGACCACGCGCAAGTCACCTTGACCGGCCGGCCGATTCAGGAGATGATTGCCTGGGTCAAAGAGGAACTGGACCAGCAGCCGGTGTCCAGCTTTTTTGCCTTGAGCGACCAGGTGGCCAGCCTGGCAGACCTGGTCGGCCTGTTTTTGGCGATCTTGGAGCTGGTCAAGGACAAGTATCTTAAAGTTAGTCAAAAGCGCCGCTTCGGCGACTTAGAGTTAGAGAGAATCAAGCATGACGAGTAAAATTGCCCAGCTGGAAGCCCTGCTGTACGTGGCTGGCGACAGCGGAATCAAGTTCAGCCAGCTGCAGGAGCTGCTGCAGGTTGGCGAAGCTGAATTGAAGCAGGCCGGCCAGCAGCTGCAAGCGAAACTGGCGGCTGATCCAGACAGCGGGCTGCAGCTTTTAGAAATCAATGATGAATACAAGCTGACGACTGCCGGAGAAGTCAGTGACCTGGTGGAAGCCTATTTCAACAAGGATCTGACGAAAACCATCAGCCAGTCGGCTCTGGAAATTCTGGCGATCGTGGCCTACCGGCAGCCGATCACGCGGATCGAAATTGACGAAATCCGCGGCGTGAATTCTTCCGGCGCCCTGCAGACTTTGGTTTGGCGGGGCCTGGTCAAATCCCAGGGGGTCAAGGAGGCCCCCGGGCACCCCAAGCTGTACGTCACGACCGACTATTTCCTGCAGTACTTCGGCTACAAGTCCCTGGCTGACTTGCCGGTGATCGAGAACTTCGAAGACAGCAGTTTCGATGCCGACGGCCAGGTCAATTTATTCGCGGAAAACGGCACGGCTGACGAAGCCTTGCAGAAGATGGAGGATTTATAATGCAGGAACGTTTGCAAAAAGTAATCGCGCAAGCAGGTATCGCTTCCAGAAGAGAAGCTGAAAAGATGATTCTGGCCGGCCGGGTACGGGTTGACGGGCAGGTCGTGACCAAGCTGGGCACCAAGGTCAGCTCGATCGAACAAGTCGTGGTCGATGACCACCCGATCGAAAGAGAAAGCCACCATACTTTCCTTTTTTACAAGCCGCGGGGGGTTATTTCCACGGTCAAGGACGACAAGGGCAGAAAAACGGTGGCAGACTACTTTGCCGACCTGCCATACCGGCTTTATCCAGTCGGCCGCTTGGACTACGACACTTCCGGCCTGCTGCTGATGACCAACGACGGGGAACTGGCCAACCTGCTCATGCACCCGCGCAATGAGGTCAACAAGGTTTACGTGGCCAAGATCAAGGGCATCTTGCAGCCTGACGAGATCAAGGCCTTGAAGAAGGGGGTCAAGATCGGCCGCTACCAGACCAAGCCGGCACAGGTCAAGGTCTTGAAGACCAACCCTCGGGCCCAGACTCAGATCGTGCAGCTGACGATTCATGAGGGCCACTACCACCAGGTCAAGAACATGTTCAAGGCAGTCAACCACCTGGTTGAGAAGCTTTCCAGAGAGCGTTATGCCTTCCTGGACCTGCAAGGCCTTACATCCGGACAGTACCGCGAATTGAGCCACAAAGAAGTTGACAGACTCAAGCGGGAGGACTAGAATGTAAGGGTAACCAAATTAGTATAAGTTGTCTTCGGGGCAGGGCGAAAATCCCGACCGGCGGTGCAAGTCCGCGAGCCACGCATGTGGTTGAATGCTGTAAAGCTACCGATAGTTATAGTCTAGATGGAAGAAGGCAGACTCTGGAATAATAAGCAAGCTTGTTAAGAAAGGTCTGTTGCTCTTCAAGGCAACGGACTTTTTTAATGGAGGTATGTCAAATGGAAGCTGCCAACAAACGTACAGCTAAATCAGTCAGCAACTGGCTTGCTTATGCCATGATCGGGGCGATCGCCTTTGTAGTCATGAAATTCGAATTTCCGATCATGCCCGGGGTCAGTTTTTTGAAGATGGACTTTTCCGACGTCATCGTCGTGATTGCCACTTTTGTATTCGGCATCGGCGGCGGGGCAGCCGTGGCTTTGATCAAGTGCCTGGTTTCTTTGATCTTTGCCGGTTTCGCTCTGCCGTCTCTGGTGGGTGAAATTGCCGCCTTCCTGGCCTCAATGGCCTTCGCTTTGCCTTTTTACTACCTGGCCGGGTCGGTCAAGGAAGAAGACCGCAAGCACCTCAAGGGCTACCTGCTGCCGGCAGCGGGCCTGCTTTTGGGCGTGTTGTCACTG
>NZ_BOCG01000106.1 GCF_016587775.1 Lactobacillus nasalidis
CAGAGGGGTTTTTGTTGTATCGCTACTTTTTTAAAGCTTGATGAGACGGCCGTCATGGGCTCCGCGGCGGTGGGAAATCGACAGAACCGTCCGCCCGCTGCTGGCGGCGTCGATTGCCTTGAGAACTTTGGCCTCAGTTTCCGTGTCCAAAGAGGCGGTCATTTCGTCCAAAAGCAAAATCTGAGGATCACAGACAATGCTGCGGGCAATCATCAAAAGCTGCAGTTGCCCTTGCGACAGGTTGATGTCAGCTACCGGCGTGTCGATCCCCTCCGGCAGCTTTTTGACGATTTCGGTCAAGCCAACCATATCCAGGGATTTGCGGATCATTTCGTCCGTGATGGAAGCGTCATAAAGGGTGATTTGGTCTTTGACCGTCCCGTCGATCAAGGCCACTCCCTGCTCGCAGATGGCCAGGAAGTGGCGCTGGTTTTGCGGATGGAGGTCGGGTGAATGTCCGTCTAGCAGGATCTTCCCCTTCTGCGGCTGGTAGAGGCCCAAGAGAAGCTTGAAGATTGTGCTCTTGTCCTTCCCCGTCCGGCCAACGAAAGTGACGTGCTCACCCTTGTCGACGTGAAAAGAGTAATCCTTTAAAACCGGCTGGTCAGGCTGGTAGCCGAATGTTACATGGTCAAAAGTGATATAGGCCCCCTCTCCCTGATAAAGATCGGGCCGGGTGTCTTCTTCATTCAGAAAGTCCCGGATCCGGCTCATCCCGGCCATGGCATCCTGGATGCTCTGAATCTCCATACCGATGGATTCAAGCGGGGTGAAAATCTGCCCGATATAGGCAATCAAGGCCACGGCACTGCCGGCGTTGATGCCAAAAAGCAGCCGCATCTTCTGCCCTTGGGCGGCGCCGATCATGAGCAGGCCGATCACGGCAGCTTCAATCGTCAAGATGATTGGCGAATAGACGCTGTCGAGCCAGTTTGACTTGTTTTGGGCCTCGTAGGAGTCTTCAATGTACTGGTCGTACTTGTTTTCCATGTAGTCTTCTTTTTCAAAGATGTGAACCATGGACAAAACCCGCAGCGTTTCGGGAATGTGGTGGTTGACCTTGGCGATGGCAGCCCGGTTCTGTTTCTGGGAAGCCAGGGAGGACTTCTGGAAGTGCCGGGTCATGATCAAGATGACCGGCATCACTACCAGCACGATCAAGCCTAAGCCAATGCTGCGGGTAAAAATTACAAACAGCAAACCAACCAACTGAAAGAGGTCCACGATCATGCCGACGATCCCGTCACTATAGAGGCTGTCGATCGTGTCCGCGTCATTGACAAAGACCGAAGCGATGGCCCCGCTCTCATGGGTGGTCAAATATGCGGTGGTGATGGTGTTGAGCTTCTGGGCTAAGGCACTGCGCATCCCGTGGGTCAGTTTCTGGCCAAAAATGGTAATGGCGATGTTTTGCGCTGAGGCAAAAAGATCGGCCAGAGCGATCAAGCCAAAGTAGGCCAGGGCAAAGAGCAGCGAAACTTCCTTTTGGCCGGTCAGATGATTGACGATTTGTTCAAGCGCCAGAGGCGGCAGAAGCGAGCTGACTATGCTTAGGGCAATGAGCAAAATCATCGCCGCGAAGCTTTTCGGGTGGTCCTTGACGACCTTTTTCACGATATCAAGCATGGTGCTTCCCCCCTTCGATCAGCTTCTGGTAGTCCTTGTTTTGGCTCAGCAAGTCAGCGTGATTGCCGGTAAAGACGCGGTGGTCATTGATGAAGACGATCTGGTCCAGCTGGCTGAAGCAGTCAACCCGGTGGGTCATCAGCAGGATGATGTGTCCTTTGAGGCTCTTGAGCTGGTCCAGGATCTTCTGTTCTGTTGCTTGGTCCACGGCCGAAAACGGATCGTCCAAAACGATGATCGGCTTGGCGTGGGCCAAAGTCCGGGCCAGTGCGACCCGCTGCTGCTGGCCGCCCGACAGGGTCATGCCGCCGTTGCCGATCAGGGTGTCAGGGCCGTCTTGCAAGCTGGCGACTTCCTCATCAAGGCAGACCATTTTCAGATAGCTGCCGACGTCAAGGTCATCACCCAAACAGATATTGTTCTTGATGCTGTCGCTCAATAGCATCGGGTCATGGCCCATATATGTGATCCATTGGTGGGCAGCATGGGGAGACAGTTCTTTTAATTCTGTGCCATTAATCAAAATATTGCCTTGATAATCTGCTTCCCTGATCAAGGCTTTGCCAAGCAGGCTTTTCCCGCAGGCAACTTCACCAGTGATGCCGATGATTTGTCCGGAGGCAGCCGTCAGATTGATGTCTTTGACCGCCGTTTCCGGGTGCCCATGGTAATAAGCAGTTACCTGGTCAAAAGCAAGTTCATTGATGACTGGATTTTCCTTTTGATAGTGGTCATAGACAGGATCGCTCATGAGCGGCTTGATGCGGACCCAGGAGACCTGAGCCTTTTGGACGGCGTTAAAGAGCTTGGCGGCATGGGATACTTTCGTGGCGAGGTTGGTGAAGCAGGCCAGAAAAGTTGTGAAGCTGGCCAGATTCCAGGCCTTCCAGCCGATATGCAGGACATTGCGGCCACCAAAATAGATGATCAAGACGATGCCGAACATCGCGATGGCGTCATAAAGCGGCGTCAGCGCTCCTTCAAAAATGTTTGAGATGGCGCTCTTATGCTCATAGTCCGTCAGCTGCTTTTCATAGCGGCCATTAACTGCCTGTTCCCGGCCGGTTACCCGGTAAGTCATGGCGTGGACGATCCGGTCCAGAGTCATGGTGTTCAAGGTTGACTCGCTCTCTTTGTATGCCCGGTTGGCCTTGACGACCTGCTTTTTCAAAATGTTGGCAATAAGATAAGCCATCGGCGTGAACATGCAGGCTAAGAAGGTCAGGCGCACGTCGTAGTACAGCAGCATGGCCAGGTAGGCGATCATGACGACGCCAGTGTCAAAGACTTCAGTGGTGAACTTGCGCATCCCTTCAACGCAGCTGTCGACATCGCTGATGGCTTTGGTCATAAGCGACCCAGAGTCATCGCCAAAATGCCGGTGCAGCAGCGCGTTATAGAGCAAGCGCCGCATCCGGCGGGAAGTATGGTTGGCAAAAATGCGCACGCTGAAGCGCTTGACCGCGCGGCATACTTGTACCAAGGCAATTACGACGATATAAAGCAGCGCCAGTTGAACCAGGCGGCTTGACGGGATCTTACGCTTGAGCAAGTCGTACAGGCCTTGAACCAGCTGTCCTTGAAAATACGGCCCAGCCGCCATCCCGACGTTGTAGATCAGTCCGGAGACCGTCACAACTGCCAGAATGGGGATTTCGTATTGAAAATAGCTGCTCATTTTCTTGGGATCTCGCGTCTTTTTCTGCGTCATCGCGGCTCCTCCTCTAGTTTCATCATTCTTCTGCCTGCCTTGTTGAATCCGTTATCAGCAATTCTACTTTCATCATAACACCGTTTCTATCGCCGTCTAGTCCATTTTGGATAGATGGAAGAGAATTTTTTCAGCCCAATTCATCTGATTAAAAGAAGTCAACTTGACTGGAAATCCGCACTTCTGAAAAATGTACAAAGTCTCCTTACTAATAGGTAAATTTGACAAAGCGTTTTCTGCAGAGTAAGATAAAGCAAAGTTAAATAAAAGCTTGTCTCGGCATTATGAAGGCTATAAATTTCCAGCTGTTTCTGAACATAACAGTCTAAGGGAGTTTATAGCCTTTTTCTTTTTGGAATAAAAAATGCTTTGGCAAGCCGTTTTTAGGAGGGATTTGCTAATGGATAAAAAATTGGACATTACCAAAAGAATAATGTTGATTGTCGTTGGTTCTGTTATCGCGGCTTATGGCATCACGCTGGCTATGTATGCCGGCTTTGGCGGTGCTACGCTGGCGGTTTTGTGGCAGGGGCTTTCAGCAAGCTTCCATATCAGTATTGGCTGGGCCTCCTTCCTTGTAGCCATTGCCATGATCATCTTTTCCTTTTTCTATGACAAGTCGCAAATTCACGTTGGCACGATCATTTACCAGATTATTTACAGCTTCTTCGTGGATGTCTTCGCCAAGCTTCATGTCTATAGCCACTCGGTCTGGCTGAATTTGTTGATCATGCTGCTAGGCATCGTCATTTTTTCGGCGGGAACTGGCATGTATGCGGCTGCTGATTTGGGAAGAGGCTCTTACGAAGCCATGACATTTTCAATAGCTAGCAAGCACCACTGGCAGGTTAAGTTTGTCAGAATGGCGCTCGACATCACAATGGTTGTTTGCGGCGTCCTACTTGGCGGTCAATTCGGTATTTGCACGATTATTACCGTGATCCTTTCAGGCCCCATCATTCAGTTCACATTGGAAAAAACTCAGCAGTTGCTGAAGCTCAATAAGAAGTAACATCTTTTCCGCTTCGCTTGGTTTATTTGAGACGGGCGCAGCGGATTATCTTAAAAAAACAACCGGTACCTGGTTTTGGCCATGTACCGGTTGTTTTGGTCTTATTGGTTGCTAAAACAAAAATATGTCAAGCGACGGCTAAAGAGAGCTTCTCGGTAAATCGCTTTACCAAACAAACATTATTTGATACGTCTCCATTGAGGAATCCGTGCTTTTTATCTTGTTAAAAGCTATATAAGCTAATGCATTGTTTTTTTAGACCTAGTCTCCTTGATCGGAGATAAGTAGTTAGCACCGGTTCAACATATGCCTTAACAAAGTCAGACTTTGACAGGATTTGGAAGTCCGTAAAGTCCTTGTGGTTTGACAAGATCTTGCTGATTTCCTTTGAGCTAGCGCAGTAGACAGCGTCAACGGCATTTTCTGAAATTCTGATGATAAACATCGTAAAATCCTCCCTAACTTTTAACTTGATAATTTTTAAAACTACAATTTGGAAGGAGGGGTTCGGAGGCTTTGCCGCTGCTGGAGCGATTTTGCGTATGCAAAATCAGCTACTTAAGGACGATAACGAAGACGCCCATGTACTGAACATTGGTCGACTTTTGAGTGTAGCCGCCAAAGCCAATGACCATCTTGGTGTACTTAGACTTAGCAAGATACGTGTTTGGATTAGCGGCAGAATCAAAGTTAAATCTCTGCTTGTTCAGTTCATCTTTGACAAGGTCTGTTAAGTCTGTAAAGATAGTTCTGCCTCCCATGTTTTGATTAGCAAAGAAGCTACTTACTGGCGAATAGACAGAAACGCAAGCCCACTGAGTAGAAGCAACGCCAAACTGCTTGAGGACATTATTGCCGTGCTTTGGGTTGGTGTTGGTCGTGATGTTTGCTACGCCCATTTGCGATTTGCTAAATTTCATGTAGCTGGCGGCAGTTTTAGCCATCTTAGCAGCTTCAGCATCTGCAACTTTCTGGTATTTGCTAGTCGTAACAAGCGAAGCTTTCTTGATTTTCCGACTATTTCTTACGCTGTTAATCATTGTCATCATCTGGCTTCTGGCCTTTGACATGGCTGAACTTGACCAGTCAATCGGCTGAATCTTGCTATAAACGACAGGATAAGAAAAGCTCTTAGACTTGTAAGTTACCTTCTGTTTACCGATGACGCTTGGACTGGCAACATAACCGCTGGCAAACGGCGGGATATATGCCTTCCAGTAAGAAGTCGACCACTTGCCGTAGGTTTTCTGGCCTGTCTTCTTGTTAGTCTTGACCGTCCGCTTGATGTAGGCATTTTGTTTAACATACTGGGCTTTAGCTTTTGGCTTACAAACTTTGATAGTTCTGGTAAATTTCTTTGTCTGGGTCTTATAGGTATAAGTCGATGCACTGACAGAATTGACAGTGTTAACAGCGACAGCGCCAGTTGCCAACAGTGCAAGGCACATTGCTGTATTTGCGATGATCTTTCTCATTTTCTTCCTCCTTTATTACTTCACATAGCTTTGATTATGTAAATCTGTTCTCCTAAACGCTAAACGAGAGCCAGACCTCAAAGTGTCCAGCCCTCTTTATCTGCTTTTTGCCGTTCTTTTTCGGCATAGTCATTGTTGTAATTCATCAGCTCTGCTGTTGTTTTGTCTTTCATAGCGTTGATGATTGACATTACAAAGTCAAAGCGATCTTTTCCGATATTATCAGCTGACAGAGGCTCAATTGGGATGATCTTTGCATTTTTTTCGTCAAAGTCAAACAAGGGCTCAACAGTGTCAGTGCCAAGGCAATTTCCAAACTGTTTTTCTAAGCTGATTACCCGGCCGCCATTGCCGTAGTCGCTGTCAATAACGAATTCCCAAAGCAGTTTTTGGCCGTATTTTTCGAAGTAACTTTCTTCGATTAGCCAAACAAGCTGTTCTACTTTGCCTTTTGTTGGCTTGTCTAATTGTTCGATCGCCAGATTAGCAACTTTTTCAGTCGTTACCATTTTCCAGCATCTCCTTGACAGCTTCACGCACATGTTGGCTTGGGTCGTGTTCTCGTCTCCTTTAATCGGAGATAAGTAGTTAGCAAAAGGTTTACAACCCTCGTGTATTTTTCTGGAGAAAACTCATCCATGTCATCAATCGGATCCATATCGCTTGGCAGCTCCGGGCGCATCTCATATGGATGAAGGAAACGATGACCCTGGCTAATTCCGAAACGGTTGAAGACATCAGACAAAGGCGTTTGATGGTTCCAACCGCCTTTACCGCCTTCTTCATAGCGCCGGTCCGTTCCGGCTGCGATGTTGTCACCGATGTATGTCAGATAAGCTACGCTGTCATCTGGAATATCTGCAACATTGAGGTTCGTCTTTTTATCACCTGGCTGATTATGGTGGTAATACAAGGCGTCAATTATTTCTTCATCATCCGTGTAGTCTGAAATGAATTCTGAACCAAAAGTCTGGTGATTAAACCTAGGATTTTTTACTTGTCTCTGAATCGCTTTGCCAATATCGTGCAAAAAAGATCCGTAGAAGGTTTCTACCATTTTCTTATCCATTATTTTCCTCCCCGCCTAATTTAACCGAGCCCATGCCCAAACTGGTTTTGACCCCGGCTCCTGAATATTCAGCAAACTTCAGCAGCATGGCCACATAGCTTGCCAGCGTTTCGGGACCTTTGCAATAAAAGACCAACCTGCCACGAAAACCATTGATATACGCTTTATGGATATAAAAACGCCGAGATTGAATTCTGAAGTTTACCAAGCTGACCTTGTCGCAAATTTCATCCAGCAAGTCCAAATCAATATGTTCCGTATTCTCAAAAATGGCGTTGTACTTCTTCATAATACTTTGGAAAAACAGGCGAACGTCCGGCAAATTGTAATATGCGCCGTTGGTCTTGAATGCCATTGGAGTCGTGACGTTTATCTGAAACAGCCGCTCTGCCTTGTCTTGCCGGTAAAACATCTGAGCTAGTTCCTTGTTGCTTAGAATCTCTTTTTCTTTCTTCAAAATCTTGAAAAGCTGTTGTTCCGTGCTTTTCAGCGTAAAACTCGTGAAATCATCGTCCATCAGCATTCCAGCTACTTCAGCCACGGCTTCATCAGTCAACATCGCTACTGAAAAAATGACCCTGTCTTTTGTTCCGTGCGCGGAAATCGTCAGTGGATTCACGCCAGTTTGGTGCATCTTTGCTGCAAAATTCTCACTTATGCGTGACATCAGCCATCCGTGAAAATACACGCTGTCGTTTGAATCAAACTTTCCCTTGCTCTGACATACTAAACTTACTCTCTGCACCTTACCATCTCCATTTATCTGCGGATCCGCTATCATTAATTTGAGCTATTATAATTATAACACTATTAGTCTTACGTTTTGGATGAACAGGCAAACATTTTTTGGGCAATCAAAAACTGCATCCCCATAACGGGGATGCAGCCTCTGTTTGAATATCTATTTGTTCAAATCCATCCGTGATGCCTCTTTCAGCAGCTTCAACGGGTACGGCAGCACGGTCAATTCCTTGTATTTAACGAAAGTCACCTCGGTCATCCGCAGCATCCGGTAGATTCTCTCAGCTTCTTCTTCCACAATTTCCTTTGAGAAGCTATTGATTCTGCGCACGACGGACCCTTTGTCAATCGAAGTTTGCATTCCTTTGCCAATTTTGCCCACGTTATAGTAGACGCAGCCTCGTTCCAGCCAGTGGTTCTCATAGGTTATTTTATTGTGTTTCCTTTTAATTGGCTCAAAGAAAAACTTCACAGAGGAAGCGGTCGCCTTCTCTTTAGGCTTCTTTAGGAACCAATTTTTTAATGGCATCAGTAAAGCCCAGGTAATGATTGTAGAAGTAAACAATGCGGCCGACAATCAAGGCAGAAATAATGGTGCCGATGCCTAAGCCGTTTAAACGGTGGAAGAATAGCAGGCTTAACAGCAGGGCGCTGCACATTAGCGTCGTGTCAAAAGCCACTTTGACTTTACCAAAGTCCTTATGAAAAACGAGCGCAATGACTTTCACGATTCCTTCACCAGGGACGGTGATGACCTGAGGGGCCACTTCAACGGAAATCCCAAAGGCCAAAACGCAGCAGCCAAGTAATAAGACAAATAGGCGTGTCAGCATGGTCTGAGGGTTTAAAAAGGCTAAGACTTTCATTGAAAGATCGATAAAGAAACTAAAAACAAAATTGGCCGCAATTTGTAAGAACTGGATCGGTTCAAAGTCTCTTTTTAATAAGATGATCTGCAAGACAATAAAGAGTGAATTCATGATAAAGGTCAAAAGACCGAAACTTAAAGCCGGATCCTTGAGACTCAAAACGTAAGGCACACTGGAAATGGGAGAAGTACCCAGAGCGCCCTTGGTGATCAAAACAATGCCAAAAGAATTAATGATAAGTCCAAGTAAGAAAAAACAATAGCGTTTAACAATGTGATTATTCAAAATTTTCCTCCATGTTGTCCAAAACCTTGTTTAACAAGCGAAAAAGGATTTCTTTTTCCTCATCACTTAAGACACTTAAGGCTTGCTCATCGATCTTCGCCCCAATGGCATTGACTTGCTTGGCTTTTTCCCTGCCTTTTTCCGTAAGGAAAATGTTCACCACGCGTTTATCTTCGTTGCTGACCCGACGGGTGATCAGCCCGCGCGCTTCCATCTTTTTTAACAGCCCTGTCATCGTGGATTTGTCCATGACGCATTGGCGGCCGATATCTCTGGCCTTCTCGCCATCGTGTTCTAAAAGGACCTGTAAAACTTTGGGCTGACCAGGAAAGAGGTCAAGCGCACGGGTCTTAGTGGTCATCCCCCGATTTGTGTAATGAAAAATTTTCATGGTTAGGAAATGGAATGAATGATGCATCAAAGTTAACTCCCCCCTTAATTAGTTTGGATGCAAACTAATTATAGGAGGATCAGACAAAATGTCAATACGAAATTTCCCCGATGAACGCGAAGAACACAAAAACGGCCAGCAACTGGATCTTTTCCAGCTACTGGCCGCTTTTATTATGGCTCCTTTTAACGGAGATTATGTATTGAGAATAGGTTGATTAATAATATAGCTTTTTTCTCTAAATGTTTTCGTCCTCCTTTATCGGAGATAAGTTGTTAGCTACCGTCTGTTCTCGCCTTGAACCAGCGGAAATGTATTAAGTTTTAATGCGTGATTATAATCATAGGCAACGTCTACATTCTTTTCCATCTAATTTTGTACTTGGGCATCTTGATGGTTGGTTTCTGCCAGCCAGGATATAACTGCATTGCCAATATCAGTACGATGCACATCATGGACTGATTTGCCATCGCCAACATCTAATACCGGCTCTAAGCCTTCCGACTCGTTGATTCTATTTGCGGTTGCAAGATTTGCAATTACTGCATCATGTTGGCGCCGTCTAGCATTATCAAGTCTGGCATATTCTTCTCGGTAGTAATTCGTATCGTTAGCTTCTTTGGCTTTAGCTAATTTTAAATCGAAATCTCTTACAATTGTTGCATATTCGGCCATATCATTAACTAACATGTCATGAAAGTCAGAGTAAAAGTTTTCGTCTTCTTCGTCAACTAAGTTGCCTAATTCGTCTAGTGCCTTTTGGTTGATAAAGTATGCAGCCACTGGTTGTCGCCCGTTATTCTGAATAATGGATTTCGTCCGCTTTCTAATATAGTCTAAATTTGCTTTTTCAACTTCATTTATATCAGTTGGATCTTTGACCAAATCAAGTTGGTAGAGTACCTCGCCGATTTGCTTGCGATTATTAGCCCACTCTTCGTCAGTCGATAGACTCTTTATCCTTCTGTTTAACTTGTTCAAGCGAAGATATAAATCAAGCTTTTGGATCTCGGTCAGTTTATGTGTCATATTTTTTTCTCCTTACTTTTTGTTTACGATGTTTCTTCATGTATGTTGAACTGGCAACTTCATCGTTAAAAGTTCTCGCCTCCTTTTAACGGAGATAAGTTGTTAGCCCCTTGCTTTGGCAAACTAAACTTATCCTCTGCACCTTACCATCTCCATCTTTTTACGGATCCGCTATCATTAAGCTATTTTAATAATAACACCTATTCGGAGACAGTCTAGTCCATTTCGTATAAGCCAACAGCTATATTTCGCTCCAAAAAAGCTGTATCCTTTCCAAAAGTGGAATGCTGCTTCTTTCCAAACTACAATTCAATCTCCATCCGTGAAGCTTCCTTCAAAAGCTTCAGCGGGTATGGAAGCACTGTTAAGTCCTTGTATTTGACAAAAGTCACCTCTGTCATCTTCAGCATCCGGTAGATCTTCTCAGCCTCTTCTTCAAGAATATCACCTGAGAAACTGTTAATTATCCGCACAACTGATCCCTTATCAATCGTCGTCTGCATCCCCCTGCCAATTTTACCAACGTTATACTTAACGCAGCCATTCTCCAGCCAGTGGTTTTCATAGACTATGCCAGACATATACTCATCCAAGCTCGCCTTATTCCGGTAGTATCTAAACTCCGGATCTTCGACAGTTTTGTGGTACAGACTCTTGTTTGGCATGGTCCTAACTTTGCTGGCCCCCGAGCCAGGCGGTCACATTTTCAAAAGCCATTTCCGCTCTTCTGTCGATTGACTCTCTCGTATCAAAGCCTACATGCGGGGTGCAGACCAAATTCGGCAGCCCAAGCAGAGGATAATCTGATGGAAGTGGTGGATCCTGGTCAAAGACATCAAGCCCTGCCTTAATCCGTCCTTCCTTTAAAGCCGAAGCCAATGCTTCCGTATCTACAACCGGGCCTCTGGAAGTGTTGATCAAAATCGCCCCTTCCTTCATCTCGCATATTTCCTTTTGCCCAATCAGCCCCTTAGTCTCCGGAGTCAGCGGCGTGTGAAGCGAAACAATATCAGCTTCCTGCATCACTTCATCCAGTAACTTGTATTCAAGGCCCAGTGCTCGGGCGGCCGGCTTTTGACTGCGGCTAAAGCCAATCAGCTTGCAGCCAAAGGCTTTAAAAATCTCTGCCGTCCGGCAGCCGATTGCTCCGGTACCAACAATGCCGACTGTTTTGCCCGCCAGTTCACGCCCCTGAAGGCCGCTCTTGCCTTTTCCTGCCTGAACAGCCTCATTGCCGGCGCTGATG
>NZ_BOCG01000107.1 GCF_016587775.1 Lactobacillus nasalidis
CGATTTCTTCGTCGGCTTCCTGCTTGAAGCGGTCGACGTCGGTGTTTAAGTCGCTGACCATCTGCTCAGCAGCTGGCAGTTCACTGACTAAACGGCTGCCGGCTTCCTGGGCCCGGGAGAGGCCATCTTGCAGTTCCTTGTGGTTTTCCTTGAAGTCTTTAGCGTCTTCTTTGAGATATTGCCGGGTTGACTTGCCTTTTTCATCTGGCAGAAAGGCGAAGACTGCCCCTGCCGCAGCCCCGAGCAAGAAGCCCAGGCCAAAGTGCTTGAAATGCTTCATTTTGTTTGCCCCCTCAGTTAAAACTGGGCCTTGATCCGGTCGCAGACTTCCTGGTACTTCTTTTCGTCGTACTGGTCGGCATTGTTTCTGGTGAAGAACTTGATGCCGTCGCCTTCCCAGCGGGGAATAAAGTGGATGTGGGAGTGCATGACCACCTGGCCGGCAATTTCACCATTGTTGCTGGTGATGTTCATGGCCTGGATCCGCGGGTCAGATTTCTTGATGGCCTTGGCGATTTCCGGCACGTATTGCAAAAAGCGGCTGGCGTCTTCAGCACTGTAGTCAAAGAAGTTGGTCAGGTGCTTCTTTGGCACCATCAACACGTGGCCTTCGTTGACCTGGGAAATGTCCAAAAAGGCCTTGACATCGTCATTTTCAAAAACGGTGTAGCTGGGAATTTCGCCGCGGATGATCTTACAGAATAAACAGTCGTCAATTAATTCAGCCTTAGTCATTGTGATACCTCTTTAAAAGAATTTCATGAGTTATTTTTTTAGATTCTCCATGTCTCCATGCTATCATAAGAGGCAGACAAAAACATGAAGAAAGATAGGAAAATATGACTTTAGAAATTACACACCTGACCGGGGGCTACAGCGGCATCCCGGTGATCAAAGACGTCAATCTGACGATCGCGCCTGGTGAGGCAATCGGCCTGATCGGCTTAAACGGGGCCGGCAAGTCCACCACCATCAAGCACCTGCTGGGGCTTTTGCGTCCGCAAGCCGGCAAGATCACTTTAAACGGGATCAATTTGGCGGAAAAGCCAGCCGAATTTAAAAAGCTGGTGGCCTATATTCCTGAAACGCCAGTGATCTACCCGGAACTGACCTTGAAGGAACACCTGGAACTGACCATCCTGGCCTACCAGCTGGATGCCGGCAAGGCCTGGGACAAAGCCAAGGAGCTTTTGACCATGTTCCGTTTGGAAGACAAGCTCGACTGGCTGCCGGTCCACTTTTCAAAAGGGATGCAGCAGAAGGTCATGATCGTGGCTGCCTTTTTGACCGATGCCCAGCTTTTGGTGATCGATGAGCCTTTTACCGGCCTGGACCCTCTGGCCGTGGCCAACTTCATCGGCCTCATCAAAGAAGCGCAAGAAGCTGGCAAGGAAATCTTGATGACCACCCACGTTTTGGCCGATGCCCAACAGGCCATCAAGACCTACGCGATCTTAAACCAGGGCACGATCGAGTTTATTGGCAGCCTGGCAGAGATCAGGGACCACTACGGCTTAAAGGACAGCGATTCCTTTGACAAGCTCTACCAGCTCTTGTACCAGGAGCAGAAAAATGCGTGAGTTAGCTAAGAAAAGACTGCAGCAGAACTTCCAGCAGTCAGCCAAGTATCTGTCCCTGGTTTTCAACGACTTCTTTGTCCTGGCCTTGATCTTCATCTTTGGGGCGGTCATGTTCTGGTATGCCCAGGTGATGAAGGTCTTGCCGGCAAAGCTTTGGTACTATCCCTTGCTTTTATCGGCCTTGCTCTGGCTGGCCTTTTTGCCAGGCAAAATGGTGACGCTCTTGCAGGCAGCTGACCGGCAGTTTTTGCTGGCGACTGACGACCGGCTGGGCGACTACCTGGCTCCCATGCGCCGCTACAGCCTGGTCTTGCCGGCCCTGCTTTTGGCCCTGGCTGGCGGGATCATGTATCCTTTTGCCAGCTTGAAAATGGGCCTGGGCAATCTGAACTACTTCAGCCTGATCCTGGCCTTGTTTTTCGCCAAGGCCTTTGAGCAAGGGGCGGTCAGCCGCAGCTTTACTTTTGACCACCGCGTCAAGCAGCTGGCCTGGCTGGTCCGCTTTGCCGTTTTGGCCCTGCTTTTGGCCGGCTTGTATTTGTTGCCAAATGCCTTGTATTTGCTTTTGGCCGCTTCTGTTTTAGCCCTTTTAGCCTTGCGGGCCTGGAAAAATTCCGCCTTTGACTGGCAGTACGCTATTGACTATGAAGCCAAGCGCAAGGAGACGGTTTACGCCGGCTTTGCCATGTTTACCGACGTCAAGGAAAGACAGGTCACTGTCAAGCGGCGCAAGTACCTGGACTTTTTGCTGCCGCCTTTTGGCAAGGAAAGCCCAAACAGCTTTTTGTACCGGCGGACTCTTTTGCGGGATCCGGAATACTTGAGCCTTTTGGCCCGGATGACGGCCTTTGCCATTTTGCTAATGGCCATGATCCAGGACCCGGTCTGGTCCTTGGTCCTGTCGGCTTTGGTCATGTACCTGACCGTCTGGCAGCTTTTGCCTTTAGGGCAAAAATATGACCAGAACATCATGTACCGGGTCTACCCGATTGGTCAAAAAGACCGGGGGACAGAACTCAGCCGGGTTCTGTCCTGGGCCTTGCTTTTGCAGGCCGGGATGATTATAATTTTCTGGCTGGCCATCATGCCTGGCAAGTTTGCCTGGAGCCTGCTGCTCTTGGTCTGCTGCGGCCTTTTGGCAAAAGTCTACCTGCCACACAAGACCCAGCAGCTGGCCAAAAAAGCCCGCTATAAGAGCAAGAAGCGGCGAAAATAGGGCAGGCAGAGCAATTTACCGGTAAAATAATATACTGACAAAAACAAAAATCTAGAAAGAACAGAGAGAAAGACATGCGTTTAAAGAACAAGCCTTGGGCAAACGAACTGGTAGAAGAGCACCCGGAAAGCGCCTTGGACCGGCCGGATCCAGCCGAAAAGATCGACTGGGCGGCCCGCTTTGGCAACGACAAGCCGATCGAAATCGAAGTCGGCTCAGGCAAGGGACAGTTTATTACGACTTTGGCCAAGCAGCATCCCGACCGCAACTTCGTGGCCATGGAAATCCAGAAGACGGCAGCCGGGATCATCTTGAAAAAGAAGCTGGACGAAGGCCTGGACAACCTGCAGATCCTCTGCGCCGACGCGGCCAATTTGGTCGCCTACTTCGGGGAAAACTCCACCAGCAAGATCTACCTCAACTTCAGCGATCCCTGGCCAAAGAGCCGGCATGAAAAGCGCCGCTTGACCTACAAGGACTTTTTGGCAAAATACCAGGCAGTCTTGACGGCTGACGGGGTGATCGAATTCAAGACCGACAACTCCGGGCTTTTTGCCTACAGCGTGAGGAGCATGAACAACTACGGGATGCGCTTTGACTTCGTGTCCGTTGACCTCCACCACGAAAAAGAAGAGATTGTGGAAAAGAACGTGGAAACGGAATACGAGCACAAATTTGCCAGCAAGGGCCAGCCGATCTACTGCCTGCACGCGGGCTTTTTGCCGGCAGAATAAAATAGTTTCCTTTGCCGGAAAAATCGGTTAAAATAATTATTAAACAATTCTCTTATTAAAAGTAAGCAGGAGGGAAACATGGAAGAATATCAAGTTGTTGACCAAAACAAGCTGGCTGACTTAGTCAAGAGCGGCCGGACCGTCGTCGAATTTTCCGCCGGCTGGTGCCCGGACTGCCGTTTCCTGGATCCGGCAATGCCAAGCATTGAAGCCGACTTCGCTGACAGCAAGTTCATCAAGATTGACCGTGACGGTTCGATCGACCTGTGCAAGGAAATGAACATTATGGGAATTCCTTCATTCGTCGTCTACCAAGATGGCCAAGAAATTGGTAGACTAGTTAATGGAGACCGCAAGACCAAGCAGGAAGTAGAAGCATTTTTGCGGTCGCTTGACTAGATAAGAGGGGACTTTAGATCAAATGATCACTAGTATTAACAAAGTAAGCTATCCCAACACTTTGATCGTCATCTTGGCGCAAGGCGATGGCGAAAGCAATTTTGAAGAAAAAAACGACGTTACCCGGGTTACTGACGGCAAGGGCGAACTGACTGGCTTCAACTTCTTTAACGTTGACCAGGTTCTGGATTACGACAAGCTGTCAAACGGCGAAGTCAAGCTAAACGAAGACCAAGTGGCTGCCTTGAACGAAAAATTGGCCAGCGCTGGTTTCTCCGACAAGCTGACGGTGTCAAAGCCGACCTTGGTATACGGCTACGTTAAGGAATGCACCGCTCACCCGGACTCTGACCACCTGCACGTGACGCAGATCGATGTCGGTGACGGCCAAGACCACCAGATTGTCTGCGGGGCGCCGAACATCGCCCAAGGGCAAAAGGTCGTTGTGGCTCTGCCAGGCACTTTGATGCCAACTGGGGCTCAGATTTGGCCAGGCGCCCTGCGCGGGGTTGAATCAGACGGGATGATCTGCTCAGCCCGGGAACTGGGCCTGGCCCACGCTCCGCAAAAGCGGGGGATCATGGTTGTCCCGGACAGCTTCAAGATCGGTGACGAATTCGAACCGACCAAGTGTGACGAACTGCTGGCCAGCGGCGTCATCACCCTGTAATCATTAAAAAATGGCAAAAAAACAAAGAGCTCGGGCTGATTCTGCCCTTGGGCTCTTTTTTCTTGGCCCAAGAATGATAAAATAAGGGTCGAACGTTTGAAACAAATGGAGCGAAAAAATGTTAGACAAGACTAAACAAATTTGGTTTATTGGGATCAAGGGGACCGGGATGGCTTCCTTGGCCTTGATTTTGCACGACTTGGGCTACAAGGTTGCCGGCAGTGACATCGACAAGTACACCTTCACCCAGGATCCGCTGGAAGCGGCCGGGATTGAAGTTGCCTCCTTCTCCAAGGACAACATCAAGGGAAGCGGCCAGGTGATCGTCAAGGGCAACGCCTTCAAGAGCGACAACATTGAAGTGGCTGCCTGCGAGGAAAAGGGCGTTCAGTGGCAGAGCTACCCGGACACGGTTGAGGAAATCGTCCAGCAGTACACCAGCATCGGCGTAGCCGGCTCACACGGCAAGACTTCAACCACTGGCCTTCTGGCTACGGTTTTGGGCGAAGCCGCTCCGACTTCCTTCCTGATCGGCGACGGGATGGGCAAGGGGGTCAAGGACTCCCGCTTCTTCGTCTATGAAGCTGACGAATACCGCCGCCACTTTTTGGCTTACCACCCGGACTACCAGATCATGACCAATGTCGACTTTGACCACCCGGACTACTTCAAGGACAGAGACGACTATGCCAGCGCCTTCCAGACCGCGGCTGACCAGACCAAGAAGGGGCTGTTTGTCTGGGGCGACGACGAACGTCTGCAAAAGATCCAGCCAAAGACGGCCAAGAAGTACACTTATGGCTTAAAGGACAGCGACGACTTCCAGGCCTTTGACGTGGTCAAGACTACGGAAGGGGCCAAGTTCCATGTCCGGGCTCACGGGGAAGACCTGGGCGAGTTCACCATCCACCTTTTCGGTGACCACAACGTGATGAACGCTACGGCCGTGATCGCGATTGCCTTTACTGAAGGGGTTGACCTTGACGTGGTCAGAAAGGGCCTGGTCAAGTACACCGGGGCCAAGCGCCGCTTCAGCGAAAAAGACTTTGGCGACACGGTGGTCATCGATGACTACGCCCACCACCCAACGGAACTGCGGGCGACCATCCAGGCTGCCCGGCAGAAGTTCCCGGACCGGAAGCTGGTCACCATCTTCCAGCCGCACACTTACTCCAGAACCAAGGAATTCGAAGAAGAATACGTGGAAATTCTGAAGGGGGTCGACAAGGCCTTCTTGACGCCAATTTACGGGTCAGCCAGAGAAGCTGCTGGTGACATCAAGAGTGAAGACATCACCAGCCAGATTCCAGGCGCTGAAGTCATCGACTTTGACAACCTGCAGGACCTGTTGGCCTACAAGGGCGACTGCATCGTCTTCATGGGCGCCGGCGACATTCCAAAATATGAAGTAGCGTTTGAAAAGATGCTGCAAAAGTAAGACAGACAGCAGTCCTCTGAAAGAGGGCTGCTTTTTTGAAGGAGCAAGTCATGAAGGGAACGATTTTGCTGGTTGAAGACGAGCCAGGGCTGGCACAGAGTCTGAATAAAGAATTCCAGTTTGAGGGCTACCAGGTGATTTTGGCCGGAGACGGGGAGCAGGCCGTCGACGAATTTGAAAAGTTCCAAGCGGAGATCAGCCTGGTTCTTTTGGACTGGATGCTGCCGAAACTGGATGGCCTGGGCGTTTTGCGCCGGATCCGCCGAATCAGCCAGGTACCGGTGATCATGCTGACGGCCAGAGACTATGCCGGCGACAAGGTATCCGGCCTAAAAAGCGGGGCGGACGACTATGTGACCAAGCCCTTCGACATCGAGGAGCTGCTGGCCAGGATGGAGGCCGTTTTGCGGCGGGCCCGGCCAAGCGGCGGCCAGGAAGAGTATTCGCTCAAGGGGCTGACTCTCAACTTGAAGAGCCGGGAAGTCATCAGAGAAGGGCAGATCATCCAGCTGACCCAGAGGGAATTCCTGCTCTTAAGCGAGTTCATGCGCCGCGCCGGCCAGGTCTTAACCCGTGACGAGCTGCTGGATGCCGTCTGGGGGGCGGACTTTGACGGCCAGCCCAATACCGTCGACGTCTACGTCCGCCTGCTGCGGCAAAAGATCGACCGGAACTTTTCAGAGAAACTCCTCCACACCGTCCGTGGCGTGGGCTACATGTTGAAGTGATGAAAATGAAAAACAGCAATTCAGCCATTCTGCTCAGAAACCTGCTGGCTTTGACGACCATCTTGACCTTTCTTTTTGGCCTCTTGACCATGCTGGCCGTGGTCCAGCAGGAACTGGCCAACAGCAGCGCCAATACCAGGACCATCGTCCGCCGCTTGAAAGGGGCGGTGATCGACGACGACCAGGACTGGAGAAACTGGCAGGTCAACAACGGCCTCAGCAGCAATCTGACCTATGTTCATGTTGAAAACCGCCGCGCTGACGCCAAGCGGAAAAACTACTATTCGGCTAACGCCAAGCAGCTGACCAGGTCCCTCAAGCCCCTGCCGTTTTTCGGCGGGATCTATTACCGGGGGGATGCCCTGTATGCTTATGCCTCTGGCCACTCCCGGGGGATTTACTACCAGGTCTGGGTTAACCTGCACCAGCAAAAGCAGGTGGTAAAGAATGTCCTTTTGACGATTTTGATCGTCTGGATCATCGTCTTGGCCATCAGCGTTTTGTTCGCGGTCTTATTGTCCGACAAATTGACCCAGCCCTTGCTGGTCTTGAATCTGGCTGCCAAAAAAGCGGCCGATTCTGGCCGGGGGCAGTTGCCGGTGCCGGAGAAGCCGACGGAAATAAAGGAACTGGCCGTCAGCTTCAATGAGCTTTTAGGCCAGCTGTATGACCAAAACGAGCAGGAAAAGAGCTTCGTCAACAACGCTGCCCATGAATTGCGGACCCCGATCGCGGCCATCCGCAGCAACGCCCAGCTGATCAAAAGGCGGGGAGGCGAGCACCCAGAGGTGATCCCTGAAGCTGTCGCCTTTATCGATGACGAATCCAGGCACATGCAGAAGATGGTCGACGAGCTCTTGACATTGGCCCGGACCGACCGCCGGCAGCTTGAGAAAGCCGCCTTCAATTTGAAAGAGGCCCTGCAGTCTGCTTTAAAAAGCGCGCAGTTGGCCCAGCCGGTCCAGCTGGCCTGCCCGGATGGGCTTGAGCTGGTCAGCGACCGGGACTGCCTGATTGAGATCGTTTTGAACCTTTTGACCAACGCCGGCAAGTATTCTCCGGCTTCCAGCCAGGTTTTGGTCAAGGCCGAAGCAACAGACGGCGGCGTAAGAATCAGCGTGGCCGACCAGGGGCAGGGGATCAGCGCCAAGGACAAGGAGCACGTCTTTGACTACTTCTACCGCAGCGATGAAGTCCGGGGGCAGATCCCGGGGACCGGCCTGGGCCTGGCCATTGCCCAGAAAATGGCTGCCTTGCTGGGCGGGACATTGGCCTTGGCCGACAACCAGCCCCAAGGGACCATCTTCACTTTGACGCTCAAGCAAGAAAGAGCCAAATAAGCCTGAAATCAAAAACAAAATCCCGTTTTTTTCGGGGGAAAAAGAGCCTGACGGCCTGCCAGAAACGGCGCCGTCAGGCTCTTTTTGTTTCTTATCTGAAAAAACGTCAGAATTGCTTCATGAAAAGTCTGTATAAGGGGGAGAGCAGATTGACTAAGATTAAATCAAGCTAAACAAATGGAGGTAATAAATATGACTGATTTAATCAACAACATGCTTGCCCAGTCTGGGATGTGGAGCTACTTCATCGTCGCCGGCCTGCTTTTTATAGAAACCGGCCTGGTAATCATGCCCTTCCTGCCGGGCGACTCCCTGCTCTTTTTGTCGGGGGCCTTTCTGGCCAGCCAGTTTGCCAACCCGATCCCGGCTTTGGTCCTGTTCATCGCCGCGGTAATCGCCGGTGACTGGATCAACTACTCCAGCGGCCGCCTGTTTGGCCAAAGCTGGCTGAAGTCCGACTTCTTCAAGCGCTTTGTCAAGGAGAAGCACCTGCAGGAGAGCCACGCCTTTTTTGCCAAGTATGGACCAAGCGCGGTGACCATCGGCCGTTTCGTGCCGATCATCCGCACCTTGATTCCTTTCACTGCCGGCATCAGCCAGATGAAGCAGGAGGTCTTCTTGCTCTTTAACATTGTTGGCGGTGCCTGCTGGGTTCTCTGCATGACTTTAGGCGGCTACTGGCTGGGCAGCGTCAGCTTTGTCCGCCAGCATTTCTCCATCATCATGCTGGCCATTATCGTAATTTCTTTCCTGCCAGTCGTCTGGACTTTCCTGAAAAAGCGCCTGGCGGCTCAAGCAAAGCAGAAGTAAAAAAATGCTTACTGATCAAACAAAAAAATGGCTGAAAGAGGGAACCATCGTCCTCATAGCTGCTGTTTTGGCTGCTTACCTGGTCAGCGCCCAAGTCAAGGCCGGCCAGCTGATCATCGGCTCTGACAGTATTTTTCACTTCAACCGGATCTATGAAGCGGCCCAGCAGATAAAAACGGGAAACTATTCCTGGTTCATGTCCATATATGGCTTCCATCAAAGCGGCCGGATCGTGAATGCCTTTTACGGCCCCCTTTTTGCCTACCTGCTGGGCCTGCTCTTGCTGCTTGCCGGCAGCTGGTACAGGTTCCAGCTGCTGACCAGCTTCTTGGTCTACTTCCTGGCCTGTCTGGGGATGTACCGGGCTGGCCGGCGGGTTGGCGGCAACCGTTTGGCTGCCTTGTGGAGCGGGGCGGTCTACTTGACCGTGGGCTGGCTGGCCCGCTGGGAGATGGGGAGCAATTTTTCCGCCATAACGGCGCTGCTGGCGCCCTGGCTCATGCTGGCCATCGTCGATCTGCTGGATTTAAAGCAGGCCTTCCCGGTCAAGCGGCTGGTGCTTTTGCTCTTTATCAGTCTGGAGAGTCACATGCTGACGGCTTTGCTTTTTTCAGCGGCCCTGCTGCCAGCAGCTGTCTACAGGCTGGTGAAAGAGGGCAAGCCTGCCTGGGTAAAGCTGGGCAAAGCGGCAGGAATCTGCCTTCTTTTGACCATGAATTACTGGCTGCCCCTGGTCTATTTTGGCTTGACCAACCAGTTGGTTTCTCCTGGAAAAATGTCGCTGGCGGGCAATGCCCTGCACCTGACACAGAAAACGACGAGCAAGCTGACTGGCTTGCTGCTTGATTCAAGCACCAGAGACCAGCTCAGTGAACTTATGCTGGGATTATTTGCCGTGCAGCTTCTGGCCTGCTTGCTCTTAATCAGCGACCGGACCTTTGCCGGCCGCTTGAACCGGATCTTCACCCTGTCTGGGGCTGGGCTATTGTATCTGAGCTCGGCACTGGCTCCATGGGACAAAATTGAGCGGGCCCTGCCGTTTTTGGCCAGCTATCTGCAGTTTCCATCCCGCCTGGCCAGTCTGGCTTATGCCTTCCTGCTTTTGGGAACGGTCCTGACGGTCAAGCAGCTGGAAGGCCGCCACTTGGACCTAAAATTGGGAACCGCGCTGGCTCTGGTCTTGGCCATAGTCCTGTTTTTTGACCTGCGCTACCTGAGAAACCAGATCTACACCAATGCTGTCAGAGGCTACATGCCTGGGGTTGCCCAGTCAAAGACGACCAAGATGGGGAGCGACAATGACCAGGATGACCGCTACTTGGCCGACCAAGCCGCCAAAAAAATGGACCCGGGTCTGTTTTTGCAAAAGGCCCGCAAGATGGTGCCCGACTACCTGCCGGCTGGCGGCGGAGATTTCAAGCAGGTCGAAGCTGCCTACAAGCAGGTGGTGCTTGGCCAGCATTTCTTTGCCAAAAAGACTGCCGGGCAGACAATTCAGCTCAGCTGGATCAGCAGCAAAGACGGAAAAATCCGCCTGCCCCTGGTTCTGTACCGGCAGTCAAGGCTGACCGTCAACGGCCAGCAGGTCAAAGTCAAGCCAGGAGCCGGGGGCCTGGCGGCGGTCAAGAGCTGGAAGGGAAAAAACACGGCCAGCCTGTCTTTAAAGCTGCCGGTTTGGCTGCCGGCCGCCTTGGGCCTGTCTTTATTGGCCGATCTGTTGGCTGGCATATATCTGCTAGGATGGACAGGCAAAAGACTGCTGGGGCTGGTCAACAAGGAATTGGAAATTTATAAGGGAAAGAGCACTGAGTAAATGCTAGATATTTTAAAAGCGGTAATTTTGGGAATCATCGAAGGACTGAGCGAATTTTTGCCCATCTCTTCAACCGGCCACCTGTATTTGGCCAACTATGTGATCAAGCTTGGCCAACCGACCAGCTTTGTCAACATGTTCATGGTGGTCATCCAGCTGGGCGCCATCATGAGCGTGGTGGTCCTTTATTTCAACAAATTGAACCCTTTTGCCAAAAGCAAGAGCGGCCCGGAAAAGCGGGCCACCTGGCTGCTTTGGTTTAAAGTGCTTCTGGCAGTCTTGCCGGCGGTGGTCATCGGCCTCCCTCTGAATGACTGGCTGGACAAAAATATGACCAGCTGGCAGGTGATTTCCGCCACCTTGATCATTTACGGGATCCTGTTCATCATCTTAGAAAACTTTTACGCCAAGCGGCTTCCGACGGTAACGAAGCTGAGCGACTTGAGCTGGCGCTTTGCCATCTTGATCGGCTGCTTCCAGGTTTTGTCCCTGATTCCCGGCACTTCAAGATCAGGGGCCACGATTTTAGGGGCCATGCTGCTGGGCGCCAGCCGCTACGTGGCCACCGAATTTTCCTTCTTTTTGGCCATTCCGACCATGTTCGGCGCATCGCTTTTGAAGCTGGTCAAGTTCTTTAAGGCCGGAGGCGTCCTGGCTGGCAGCCAGCTGGCCATCCTTTTGACAGGGATGGTCGTCTCCTTCCTCGTTGCCTACCTGGCGATCAAGTTCTTGCTGAAGTACGTGCAAACGCACGATTTCAAGCCTTTTGGCTACTACCGGATCATTTTGGGCCTGCTGGTCATTTTGTGTGGCCTGTTTCTGCGGGCATAAAAAAAGCCACCTTCAAGCCGGAGCCGGAAGATGGCGAAGAAATATTCTGCTTTTGCCGAAAAATCAGCGCGGCGTGTTGATGCCGATGCTGTCGCGGGAATAAAGCTGGTCATTGTCGAGCAGCTTTTTGACCAGGTCGGCAATGGAACTGACGGAGACGTCATGGCCGCCAAAAGGCTGGCCCTTGCGGGTGATCTCGTAGTCGACCGGGCCGCCGGTAAACCAGCCGGGACGGACAACCGTGTAGTTTAAGTCCGAGTTTTCGATCACGTCGGCTGCTTCCCGGTAGGGGCGCAAAACCGGATTGGTGTCCAGGTTGCCCCCGCCAAGGGAA
>NZ_BOCG01000108.1 GCF_016587775.1 Lactobacillus nasalidis
ATGGAAGTCTGCAATGCCCAAAGTCGGTGGGATAACCATTTAGGAGTCAGCCGCCTAAGGCAGGGCAGATGACTGGGGTGAAGTCGTAACAAGGTAGCCGTAGGAGAACCTGCGGCTGGATCACCTCCTTTCTAAGGAAAGACACACAGTCGGAGAGTGGCAACACTAAGAGAAGATTGTGAGTTACGGAAGCACACTGCAAAGAAACTTTGTTCAGTTTTGAGAGTACCAACAATAAGAACTTGGGCCTGTAGCTCAGCTGGTTAGAGCGCACGCTTGATAAGCGTGAGGTCGATGGTTCAAGTCCATCCAGGCCCATTGAAATGTGAAGATTGCTCTTTACATTTCGGGCAAGATGGAGTAACATCTTAAAAGTTGATATTTACGGGGGCATAGCTCAGCTGGGAGAGCACCTGCTTTGCAAGCAGGAGGTCATCGGTTCG
>NZ_BOCG01000109.1 GCF_016587775.1 Lactobacillus nasalidis
CACGCCGGACACCATCATCGCCATCGGCGGCGGCTCTGCTTTGGACGTAGCCAAGATTTCCCGCTACATTTATGAATACAGCCTGGATGAAGCCGACGACTGGCTGGACAATTACGACAATGTCAGTGAACTCTTCAAGGAGCTGCAGCAGAAGTTTGTCGACATCAGAAAGCGGATCGTCAAGTTCAAGCACGAGACGCGCACGAGCCTGATCTGCATCCCGACCACTTCCGGGACTGGTTCAGAAGTAACTCCTTACGCCGTCATCACTGATGACAAGCAGCACGTCAAGTACCCGCTGACCGACTACGAACTGACTCCGCAAGTCGCCATCGTCGACCCGGCCTTTGTCATGACCGTTCCAAAGCACACCGTTGCCTTCTCCGGTTTTGACTGCCTGTCGCACTCACTGGAAAGCTACGTTTCCGTTGCCGCCAGTGACTTTACCCGCCCGTGGTCACTGAAGGCCATCCAGCTGATTATGAACAACCTGGAAGCATCTTACAAGTACGACCCGAAGCACCCGACCTATGAGGGTGAAAAAGCCCGCGAAAACATGCACTACGCGGCTACCCTGGCCGGGATGGCCTTTGCCAACGCCTTCTTGGGCTTGAACCACTCGATTGCCCACAAGCTGGGCGGTGCCTTCGGCTTCCCGCATGGCTTGTGCATCTCAATCTCCATGCTGCCAGTCATCAAGTTCAACGGTGCCAGCGGCAATGTCAAACGGACCCCGTACCCAAGATACGAAGTTTACCGGGCCCAAAAAGACTACGCCGACATCGCCCGCAGCCTCGGCCTGCCTGGCAAGACGGATGCCGAACTGGTCGACTCGCTTTGCAAGCGGATCAGCGAGCTGATGAAGGCCTGCGACATCAAGCCTTCGCTTTCAGCCAACGGGGTTACCAAGGAAGCCTTTGACGCGGCCCTGCCAAGCATGATCGACCGGGTCTACGATGACCAGTGCACTGTCCAGAATCCGCGCCAGCCAAGCATGGTTGAAATCAAGCAGCTTCTGGAAGGCATGTTCTAGATTTCTCTCTCCAAGACTTTTTCTGGAACATATTTCAACCATACAATTGCAAAAAAACAACTCCTGCCCGGGCTTGATGCCCGCAGGAGTTGTTTTCTTTATCAAGCAAGCTTTCTGCCCTATTGCTTGTTCTTGGCTGCCTGCCAGTAAGGGAAAGCAACAAAGCAAATGCCGCCGATCATGTTGCCAAGAGTTACCCAAAGCAGGTTGTAGAACATCCCGCCAGCCGTAACCGTTCCTGCTCCGGCTGCCGGAGACATCAGCGCTACGGCAAAAGTCGTCATGTTGGCCACGCTGTGTTCAAAGCCGGTGGCGAAGAAGGCCAAAAGGCACCAGAAGACCATGATCAATTTTGCGGAATCGCTCTTGCTTTGGAAGCCCGACCAAACCGCCAGGCAGACCAGGATATTACACAAAATCCCCCGCAAAAGCAGCTGACCAGCTGGAGCTGCTGCCTTAGCTGCCGCAGCTTTGCCGAAAACTGCCGCCACAGTTGGCAGATCCAGGCCTGATTGCACGAACATCCAGGCCAGCAATGCCGCGCCAAGCAGGTTGCCAATCCAGCAGACCAGCCACAGCAGCAGCGCCTGGCTGAACTTGACCTTTTTCTCCAGCAAACCGGCGCCCATGACGAAATTGTTGCCGGTAAAGAGTTCCGCGCCTGGAATTACGACCAGGCTCAAGGCCACCCCGAAAATCAGGCCCTTGATCAAGTTGGCGGCGGGATTAGTTCCCAGCTGGCTGCCTACCGTGAAGGCCAGCAGGATCCCGAAGCCAATATACATCCCTGCCAAAAGCGACAGCAGCACATACCCGAGCGGATTGTTCTTAAGCAGGTTGAATTTCTTTTCCGCCGCGCCGGCAGCGGCCACGAATGATTCCTTATACATCGCAATACCTCTTGTTCTTTTCGTAAAAATATTTTTTCCTGTAAACAATCTCGCAATCCGTGTAAACGCTTTTTTGAAATAAAGTAAATATAATTGTAAAAATCTCTATATACTAAAAGAATATAAAGCGACAAAAAAGTCCGGTCCACACGCGTGGACCGGGCTTTTAAAATGACTTGCCACTATAAGTTGGCAATAAACCAGTCAATCACTTTGTTC
>NZ_BOCG01000110.1 GCF_016587775.1 Lactobacillus nasalidis
TTCAACAACGGCCCGCTTGCCGCCGATTTCAGGATCCAGGTAGATAAAGCGGCCGTTGCCGTCAGTGGTCATGGCAATCCCCTTGTGAGTGCCGCGCACCCGCAAGACGCCACTGTCTTCGCCAGGCCCGACGACCGTACTGGTTCTGACCATGGAGTCGTAAGTCTGGGTAAACATTTCCTTGGAGGCAATCGTCGGCTGAGCCAGCATCTGCTTGTAAACAGCGGCCAGGTCCTTGATTTCCGGTTCCCAATCAGCCTTGGCAGCATCATCGATCATGTGCTGCGGCTGCTTTTCTTCACTTGCTTCTTCCAGAACGTCTTCAGTCAGGCTGGTAACCGGGATGTCGCAGACTACTTCGCCGTGGTGGCGCAAAACGTAGTTGTGACCGCTGGTGATCCGGCCGATAACGACCGCGTCAAGGTCGTAGAAGTCAAAGATCTTCTTGACGTCTTCCTCGTGCCCCTTCTTAACGCAGAGGAGCATTCTTTCTTGAGATTCGCTCAGCATGATTTCGTAGGCTGACATGCCGCTTTCTCTTTGCGGCACCAGGTCCAGGTTCAGTTCCATCCCGGACTTGCCTTCTGAAGCCATTTCAGAGCTTGAGGAAACGATGCCGGCTGCCCCCATGTCTTGAATGCCGACCAGCCAGTCAGCGTGCTTTTGGGTCAGTTCCAGGCAGGCTTCAAGCAGGAGCTTTTCCATGAACGGGTCGCCGACTTGCACGGCTGAACGCTGGCTTTCGTGTTCTGAGTCAAAGGAGTGAGAAGCAAAAGTTGCCCCGTGGATGCCGTCACGGCCGGTCTTGGCCCCGACGTACATCACGGCATTGCCTTCACCTTGAGCCAGGCCCTTTTGCATGTCCTTGACGTCCAAAAGGCCGACGCTCATGGCGTTCATGACCGGGTTGCCCTTGTAGATGTCATCAAAAGTCAGCTCGCCGCCGACAGTTGGAATCCCCATGCAGTTGCCGTAGCCGCCGATGCCGGCAACAGTTTCGTTTAACAGCCAG
>NZ_BOCG01000111.1 GCF_016587775.1 Lactobacillus nasalidis
AAGCCGTCGGCGTCACCAGGGCCTGGATTTCGCCCAGGATCGGCCGGGTTCCTTCCAAAGAAACGACCACGGCTGACCCGGTTGAGTCGGGCAGGCGCTCGTCCAAAAAGACGGCCGACGGGTTGGTGACTTCTGCCAAGCCCTCGTTCTTCATTTCAAACATGCCGATTTCGTTGGCCGCCCCGAACCGGTTCTTGACCGAGTGCAGGATCCGATAGGCATGGTGCTCGTCGCCTTCAAAATAAAGGACGGTGTCCACCATGTGCTCCAGGATCTTCGGGCCGGCAATGGACCCTTCCTTGGTCACGTGGCCGATGACGAAGACGGTGATCTGGTCGAGCTTGGCGATCTTCATCAGTTCGGCGGTAACTTCCCGGACCTGGGAAGCCGACCCGACCATGGAGTCCAGGCTGGGCTCGTTCATGGTCTGGATGGAGTCGATGACCACGAAGTCTGGCTTGACGTCGTCGATCTGGTCGCGGATGTGTTCCATGTTGCTCTCCGGGTAAAGGAGCATGGGACTCTGGCCCAGGCCCAGGCGGTCAGCCCGCAGCTTGATCTGGCTGGCCGACTCTTCCCCGGAAACATAGAGGACCTTGTATTTGTCCGCCAGGTCGCTCATGATCTGCAGCATCAAAGTGGACTTGCCGATCCCGGGGTCCCCGCCGATCAAAACCAAAGAGCCCGGCACGATCCCGCCGCCTAAGACCCGGTTGAGTTCCGAAGACTTGGTCATCACGCGCTCTTCTTTTTCCGCCTTGACGGAGGACATTTTGACGGCTTCTTTGGCGCCGACGCTGGCCATCAGGCGGCTGGGCGTGGCCTTGGTTGAAGTCTGGCGGACCTCCTGGCTTTCCTTTTCAAACTGGTTCCAAGCCCCGCAGTTGGGACAGCGGCCCAGGTAGGAGGCCGAGATGTAGCCGCAGGAGCGGCACTTGTACTGGGTTCTGCTTCTGGCCATTACTTGCCGCCCTTCTTGCCGGTCGACCCGAAGCCGCTGAGGCGCTGGCTTTCAACCGGCTGGTCGTCGTCGGTCTTGAGGTATTTGAGGAAGATCCCCTGGGCAATCCGCTCGCCTTTTTTGATCTTGAGCGGGCGGACCCCGTAGTTCAAAACCTGGACGAAAATTTCCCCTTCATTGTTGGGGTTGTTGTAGTAGTCGCTGTCGATGACGCCGATCCCGTTTGGCAGGGAAAGGTTCCGCTTGAAGGTGTTGGATGACCGGTTGGCCAGGATCAAGACCTCGTCTTCCGGCATGTAGGCCTTGATGCCGGTTGGGACCAGGATGGGCTTTAAGACCTGTTCAGCTTCCAAAAGGTCGCTTTCGATCAGGTCATGGCCGTTTCTGATCATGCGGAAGATTCTGACGAAATTCAGACTCCAGATGCTGGGAATAGTGACGTCGCGGGCCGCTTCAAGGTCGTAGCCGGCGCTGGCCAAAGTCTGCCGCCGCGGCAGGGTCAGGCCTTTTCCTTCATACTTCTTGACGACTTCAAAGCCTCTTACTCTGTTCATTAGTGTTCTGCTCCTTTAATTATCTAGACATCTATTCTACACTAATTAAGACGGCAAGGGAAAAAGCAACGTTCCCAAAATGTTTGCCGCTCTGAAAGGAAAAAACATGCCAAACGAAACGGAAAAAGTCATTGCTGTCACGGCTGACGGCCGCCTGCTTGCCAAAAGTCCCCTGCTTTTGATCGAACGCAAAAGCGGCCCGGTCTGGGTCATGAACCAGCTTTTTATCGCGCCAGCTGCCCCAGCAGACGTCATGGACCAGGTAATGGAAGAAGTCAAGCAGGTCTGCCAAGCGACCGGCTTAAAAGTTTGGCCTTTGGACCCAAAAGCCATTGCTTATTTCCAGAGTCACCAGGAATTTGCGAACATTTGGGCCGGACAGCCGGCAAATTAGGCTGATTTGATAGACGGAACTTTTTGAATAGGCTAAAATAGGGCTTAGACGTATTTTCAAAAACAAATAGGAGGCAATAGCATGTCAAAAGAAATCAGCTTCGACACGATCGAAGACTTCACCAGCAACCTGAGCAAGCACCCGGCTTACGGCGTAGCCGCCAACGCTGCTCAAACCAACGGGATCTTCAAGGCCAGCCAGAACACGCAAAGCAAGATCGACCTGGACCCAACCTTCTCCGTTGAAATCGACACTGGTTCAGTTACCAACCAAAAGCAGTCCGGCCGCTGCTGGATGTTCAGTGCCTTGAACACCATGCGCCACTCAATTCAAAAGGAATTCAAGCTGAAGGGCTTTGAACTGTCACAAAGCTACACCTTCTTCTGGGACAAGTTTGAAAAGTCCAACTTCTTCTTTGAAAACGTGATCGGCTCAGCCGACAAGCCGCTGGGTGACCGGAAGGTTTCCTTCCTCTTCGCCACTCCGCAATCAGACGGCGGGCAATGGGACATGCTCTGCGGCTTGATTGAAAAGTACGGGATCGTGCCGAAGAAGGTTTACCCGGAAACTGCCAACTCTGAAAACTCCCGCGCCCTTGACGACACTTTGAACACCATGCTCAGAAAGGGCGGCCTGGAACTGCGGGCCTTGGTAAACGAAGGCAAGAGCGAAGAAGAAGTTGAAGCCCACAAGGCAGAACTGCTGGACGCCATCTTCCGCATGCTGGCCACCTCTTTGGGCCTGCCGCCAAAGAGCTTCAACTTCGAATACACTGACGATGACGGCAACTACCACATCGACAAGGACATCACCCCGCAAGACTTCTTCAAGAAGTACATCGGCTGGGACCTGGAAAACTACATCTCAGTCATCAACGGGCCTACTGCTGACAAGCCTTACAACAAAGTCTTCTCAGTTGAATACCTGGGCAACGTGGTTGGCGGCCGGCAAGTCCGCCACTTGAACCTGGAACTGTCCGAATTCAAGAAGCTGATCGTCAACCAATTGAAGCAAGGCGAAGTCGTTTGGTTCGGTTCAGACGTTTCCAAGGGCGGCGACCGCGAAGCCGGCCTTTTGGACACCAAGATCTACCAAAGAGACCAACTGTTTGACTACGACTTCTCCATGTCCAAGGCTGACCGGCTGGACTCCGGCGAAAGCATGATGAACCACGCCATGGTCATCACCGCCGTTGACCTGGTCGACGACAAGCCAACCAAGTGGAAGATCGAAAACTCATGGGGCGACAAGCCTGGTTTCAAGGGCTACTTCGTCATGAGCGACGAATGGTTTGACCAATTCGTCTACCAGGCCGTTTTGAACAAGGCCTACCTGCCAGACGAAATCAAGCAGGCTTACGACGAAGGCAAGAAGAACCCAATCGAACTTTTGCCATGGGACCCAATGGGCGCTTTGGCTTTCGACTTCTAAAATTTGCCGCAAAGCAGATAAAAACAACCTCCGGGGGCAAGACCTGCTCCCGGGGGTTTTTTATACTGATCACTTGTTATTTTCTAAAATACATGTATACTGGTTTTTGGATAAAAAAACTGGAAAAGCAAGCGAGGTGACAAGATGTTAAAACAACCTTTGGCCGACTTGATGCGGCCGCAAACGCTGGAGCAGATGGCCGGGCAAAAGCAGCTGCTGGCCCCGGGCAAGCCCTTGCGGCAGATCATTGACCAGGCGATTCCGCTGAGCCTGATTCTGTGGGGCCCGCCGGGAAGCGGCAAGTCCACTTTGGCCGGCGTCATGGCCAAAAGCCTGGGCCTGCCTTTTGAGTCTTTCAACGCGTCGATTCAAAACAAGACCCAGCTGCAGGCTTTGATTAAAAAGCACCCAGAGGAGAGCTTCGTGCTTTTGCTGGACGAGATTCACCGCTTGACCAAGCCGCTTCAGGACTACCTCCTGCCCTATCTGGAAAACGGGCATATCCTTTTAGTCGGGGCAACGACGGAAAACCCGGTCATGAGCATCGTGCCGGCGATCCGGTCGCGCTGTCAGATTTTTGAATTCAGTCCCCTTTCAGCCGAAGACATTGAGCCGGTCTTAAAGCGGGCCGCGGCTGAATACCTGAAGTTTGACCTGGGAGACCAAGAAGCGCATGCCATTGCCAATTCGGCTAACGGGGACGCCCGGGTGGCCTTGAATATCCTGGACACCTTGAACGCCATGCATCCAGAAAAAGTCACCATGGAAGACGTGGCAGCTTTTGCCAAAAGCCAGCATTTTGCCTACGACAAGGACGCGACCCAGCACTACGACTACCTGTCTGCCTTCCAGGATTCAATTGAGGGATCAGACACTGACGCGGCCTTGTATTATCTGGCGGTGCTTTTGGAAAGCGGGGATTTGGACTCGGTTGCCAGAAGACTGAAGGACGCGGCCGTTTTGACGGTCGGCCTGGCGGCCCCGGAAACCGTCACCCAGGTGATCACCTTGGCCAACACGGCTCTGGAGATCGGCTTGCCCCGGGCGACATCGGCTCTGACCATGGCCACGATGCTGCTCTGCATCTGTCCGCGGTCGGATTCTGTTCGCTGGACTTATGCCAGAGCCAAGCTGGACGCGGAAAATCCAAATGCCCACCCGATGCCGGCTTATTTAAGAGACGACCATTACAAGGGAGCCGGCAAGCTACGGGGAGCGGGAATCAAACTCGATGCTTTCAGCCAGCCCCACCAGATCGCCAAGCAGGCCTATCTGCCGGTGGATCTGGTAGGCCACCACTACTTTTTCCCGCGCAGCACCGCCAATGAAGAAAGGCTCTACAAGCAGTACCAGGCCTTGTTTGAATACATCTACGGGCAAAAGTTTGCCGCCAGCGACCCGCTGAAGGAGGGAAAAAATGGACCTGATTTGGACTGACCGCGCCTGGGGCGAATACCTGACCTGGTATTCTAAGGGCGAAAACAAGATCGTCAAGCGCATCAACAAGCTGATTGAAGACATCAAGCGCCATCCTTATACGGGGATTGGCCGGCCGGAAGGGATGCAGAAGGACTCGCAGCACCGGTGGGCCCGCCGGGTTACGCATTCCGACCGCCTGGTCTACCGCATTGAAGATCACCGGTTGGTGATCTATTCCTGCATGACGCATTACGAAGGCTTTAAAAACGACAAATAAAATAGCAAAGAAAAAAGTACTGACCCGCTCACACAAGTGAGTGATCAGTACTCTTTTTCGTTAGATGTAAAAGTGAATTGGTGCTCTTAGTGAGAAGCCCCGCTGACAGTGTCAGCTGCAAGTTCACTCTTGGCGCTGTCTGCCGCGATCCGGCCGAAGGTAAAGACATCAGCCAAGGCGTTGCCGCCCAGACGGTTACCAGCGTGAACGCCACCAGCGTTTTCCCCGGCACAGTAAAGTCCGGCAATCTTTTCTCCAGCTTCGTTCAAAACATGGGCGCCAGCATCAATCTTCAGCCCGCCCATGGTGTGGTGCATGGCTGGCTGGCGCGGAGTAGCGTAGAATGGGCCATTTTCAACCCGGTGGTCAAAGACACTCTTGTGGAATTCCGGGTCATCCCCTTGATCAACATATTGGTTGTACTTCTTAATGCTTGCCAATAAGTGATCTGGATCAACCTTGATTTGCTTTGCCAGTTCTTCCAAAGTGTCAGCCTTGTATAATTGCCCATTGGCAATTTCTTGCTTAATCTTGTTTTCATCGGTGTTGTAGGCTGAATTCTTGATCGTTTCATCAGCAATCAGGTAGAAGAGACCGCCATTAGCAATCGCCGCCTTTGCCAAAGTGTCACGGCCGGCATATTCATTGACGAAACGGTCACCCTTTTGGTTGACCATGACAAAGTCAGCTGGCGGAACTTGCAGACCAGTGTTGTATTCGCCAGTCTTCGGGTCAGCAACCGGCATCATTTGGGTAAAGCCCATGCCGACCAAAGCCGCGCCAGCTTCCAAGCCCAGCTTGATTCCGTCACCGGTAATATACGGGGCATTCGTGGTCTTCATGTTGTCCGGAATATCATCCCAGTAAGTGTTGTACTTTTGCAGCATCTTGGTGTTGGCACTGTAGCCGCCAGCCGTCAAGATCACCGCCTTGGCGTGTACGGTCAGCTTGTCAGTCTTCACGCCAACTACCCGGCCGTCTTCAAGCAAGAGGTCAGTTACCTTGGCATCAGTAAATGTCTGTCCGCCATGTTCATCATAGTACTTCTTCAAAGCCTTGATGTAACCAAAGCCGTCGCTTTCTACCGGCTTGTGGGCCCGGCGCCACAAGGCCCCGACCGGCATGGTCACAGCTGACATGTTGAATTCAACACCGACTGAAGCCAGCCATTTGACTGATTCCAAAGCATGATCAGTCAAAGTCTTGGCCAGGGAGTAATCGCTGTAGATTTCATTGCCTTTTAAATCAACCCGTTTGCCGCCAAGATAAGTTTGCAAGCGGTGGAATAAAACAGAATCAAAGAGATAATCTTTTCCACTGTCCAGGTAAGCCTTGATCTGCTTTTGCATCTCCTTGAAATCTTCTCGGTATTCCGGAGCAATTTCTTCTTCCTTAACTTCCATCATTTGTTCCAGGGTGACGTTTTCCCCAGGCAAGGCTGGGAACTTGTTTTGCCATTCTGGATCAGCCGCGTTCAAAAAGCCGCCAGACCGCATCGTGTTGCCGCCCACAGTCGGCGCCTTTTCCAGTAAAGCTACCTTTAAGCCATTTTGTAAAGACCGAACAGCAGCGGTAAAGCCAGCACCGCCGGCGCCAACAACAGCAACGTCAACCGTTACTTCCCCGCTTTCAGTTTCAGCAGCTTGGTATTTCGGCCGTTTCTTAAATTCAGCCGCATCCCCGCCAGCCAATTCAATTGCCTGACCGACCCCGTCAATAATTCCGCGGCTGGTCAGTGAAGCACCGGAAACTGCGTCCACATTCAAAGTTTGTCCTTTCACAATTGCTTCAGGGATTCGCTTTACAGCTTCATCGGAAATCCCCGCAGTCTCTCCTTCTGCAACCGTGACATCTTGAATCCGGTCCTGGTCAACTGTCACCGTAACCTTAAACTTGCCATTATGGCCTTGCGCGTCAACTGTGTATTTACCTGCTTTCATGTTCTTTCTTCTTTCAGTTATGTACCTAACAATCTTTTCACCCGTGATCGTAACACTAGTATAAACTGCCTGCAATCGAAATTTGTGATTTTTTTCATTAGTTAAAAAGAAAAGCTATTTTTCAGACTTTTTAAAACCCTTTCAGAAATATTTCTGCAAAAAATTCATAACCATTTTCTAATTGACAATTCTGTCCGCAGCTGTTAAATTATGATTATAAAATTCTTAATGTTATTTTAATATATGTCTACCCGTAGAATGTGTGTAAATAGGAGAACAACATGGGGAAAAAGATTCCACTTGCCACAGCTTTAGCGGCTGGGCTTTTGCTCAGTGCCTGCGGCAAATCGTCAACCTCGTCAACGGCCAAAACGACCCTGAATCTGATGGAAAGCGACACGATCGCCACTTTTGACCAGTCAGCCAGCACCACGGTGCCAATCTGGGACGTCTTGAACCAAATGGACGACGGCCTCTTCCGCTCAGACAAGAACAACAATCCAGTTCCTGCCCTAGCCAAAAAGACGGTCAAGTCCAATGGCGGCAAGCGCTACACCTTCTACCTCAAGACCGCCAAATGGTCCAACGGCGATGACGTGACCGCCCAGGACTTCGTCACTGCCTGGAGAAGAGGGGTGGCCCCAACCGCCCTGTCCGGCTACAGCTACATCTACCAGGGCATCAAGAATGCTACTGCCATCCAAAATGGCAAAAAGAAGGCTGAAACTTTGGGCGTCAAAGCGGCCGGCAAGCACAAGCTGGTCGTTGACCTGGAATACCCAATCCCAACCTTCACCAAGAAACTGACCATGACCAGCTTCTTGCCGCAAGACACCAAACTGGTCAAGAAATACGGCAAAAAGTACGGCACCAGCATGAAGACCTTCGCCTCAAACGGCGCCTTCAAGCTTGGCAGCTGGAGGGCCGGTTCAAACACCTGGACTTTGGTCAAGAATCCTAACTACTACGCCAAATCTGAAGTCAAACTGACCAAGATCAAGTACCAAGTCGTCAAGGAAGCCAACACCGCCCACCAGCTCTTCCAACAGGGCAGCCTGGATGACGCCTTGATCAGTGGTACCACTGCCCAAGGCCTGCAAAACGACAAGCACTTAAAGCAGGTCGACCGCTCCGGCAACTACTTCATCCGCACCAACCAGGCCAAGGGCCGCGCTTTAAGCAACGACAAGCTCCGCCAAGCCCTCTACTTGGTCATCAACAGAAAGCAGCTGGCCGAAAAAGTCATGGCCAACGGCTCCAAGCCTTCCTACACCTACTCTTCACCAGGCGCTGCCAAGTACCCTGGCACCAATAAAGACTTCGCTACTGTAGCTAAGCCTAAAGAAACCTACAATGTTGCCAAGGCTAAGAAGCTCTGGAAAGAAGGCTTAAAGGAACTGGGCAAGTCCAGCGTCACCTTGACTTTAGTCGGCTACGACACTTCCACTGACAAGAACCAGGCTGAATTCCTCCAGTCACAGATTGAAAGCAAGCTCTCCGGCGTCAAAGTCGACGTCAAGTCCCTACCTTTCCTGTCTGCCTACAACCTGGCCGTCAAGGGCGACTTCGACCTGCAGCTGAGCTACTGGCTCAACGACTACGCCGACCCAATGAGCGAGCTGGAAACCCAGGAACTGGACAACTCCCACAACTTCGGCAAGTACACCAGCAAGAACTTCAACAAGCAGCTCAGCCTGGCCAAGTCCAAGAACGCTACTTCCCAAAAGGCTTACTTCAAGAACCTCTTGAACGCCCAAAAGCAGCTGAGCAAGGACAACCCGGTCATCCCGCTTTGCACCGAAGTTGAAGACCACTTGGTAAGCTCCAACCTCCGCGGCGTGCTCTGGAACACTACCGGCACGGCCGACTACACCCGGGCCTACTTCAAGTAAGGAGGTCAGCCATGGCTAAAGCAGTCTTTTGGATGCAAAACGGAGCCAAGATCGTCCTGGAACTTTTGCCAGACGCTGCTCCCAACACCTGCGCCAGCTTCGTCTGGGCCGTCAAGCACCACATCTATGACGGCCACGCAATCCAGCGAATCGTTCCCGGCAAGTGGGTCGACCTCAGCTATAATGCTTTTGGCAAAAAGGAGGCCAAATACCTCCTGCCAAACGAATTCGACCTGCATCCCGGCCTAACTCCCTTGCCCGTCACCGCGGCCACGGCCTGCATGGGCGGTTACGATGAACTGGGGCTGGCGGGCTGTGAAGTCTTCTTTCCCTTGACCGACCAGCCGCAGCTCACCGGGACCTACCCGGTCTTTGCCAAAGTCGTTGCCGGCTTTGACGAAATAGAGCGCCTGGGCCAGGTCAAAACCCGGCCGGTCACGGACTTCCCTTATGAAGGCGTCGAGGTCAACGAGCCGGTTGATCCACAGGTTATCAACAAGGTCACCCTGGAGCCAGCAGACTTTTCCCTGCCTGACCCCGTCCGCATGACCCACGGCCAGCTGCCCTTGACCTGGCAGTAGTTTTGCAAATAAAAAAGCTTTTCCCCTAAACAAGGAATGATGTGACCCCCAAAATTGGGACAAATTAGTATTACGCCGTTAAGGTTGTTAGAACATGATTCCGATATTCAATCGGGGTCATGTTTTTTCGTCCTGTTTTGATTCTTACGTTGTTGTAGTAATCGATATATTTGTGAATAGCTTGT
>NZ_BOCG01000112.1 GCF_016587775.1 Lactobacillus nasalidis
GGTTTTCAAAACCGTCCCCTTAAGCCACTTGGGTAATCCTCCATATGATGGAATCATTATTATTCTATTCTTGCCTTCCGGCAATGACCCGTACGAGATTTGAACTCATGTTACCGCCGTGAAAGGGCGGTGTCTTAACCACTTGACCAACGGGCCGTCAAAGCACTCTTAAGATGATACTCGCTTTGGCTCATCTTGTCAAGCAGAATCTTGATCTTTTCATGAGCTGCTCGACCGGCGCTTGCGCGTCAACAAATACTAGAATACAGAAAAAGTTCCCCTTTGGCAAGGCTTTTTGGCAAAAAAGCTGTTTTATTTTGGACTTTTTCTGCCCTGCCCCCTTGGGCACAAAAAAAGAGCTGCCAAGGCAGCTCTTTTACAGGCGGAGTAGCAGAGATTCGAACTCTGGCGCCAGTTTCCCGACCTACACCCTTAGCAAGGGCGCCTCTTCAGCCACTTG
>NZ_BOCG01000113.1 GCF_016587775.1 Lactobacillus nasalidis
GTTCAAATCTCGTACGGGTCATTGCCGGAAGGCAAGAATAGAATAATAATGATTCCATCATATGGAGGATTACCCAAGTGGCTTAAGGGGACGGTTTTGAAAACCGTTAGACGGGGCGACTCGTGCGTGGGTTCAAATCCCACATCCTCCTTTTGTTATCGCGGGATGGAGCAGTCTGGTAGCTCGTCGGGCTCATAACCCGAAGGTCGTTGGTTCAAATCCGGCTCCCGCAATATGGTCCATTGGAGCAGTGGTTTATCTCGCCTCCCTGTCACGGAGGAGATCGCGGGTTCAAATCCCGCATGGACCGTTTGATGGCTCGGTAGCTCAGTTGGTAGAGCAATGGATTGAAGCTCCATGTGTCGGCGGTTCGATTCCGTCCCGCGCCATTGAAAATGGAGGAATAGCGAAGTGGCTAAACGCGGC
>NZ_BOCG01000114.1 GCF_016587775.1 Lactobacillus nasalidis
CTTGCCGTCCATGTGGCCGTCGCGAATCATAAAGACGCAGGCAGCCAGACCGGCCAGACCGCCGCCGATGACATAGGCGCTCTTCTTGTCGGCGTCTTTTGGTTTTCTTGCATCAGTAAAAGCTTCGTAATTACCATTTGAATAATACATCTCATTCACCTCATAATTTACTGCTTACTGTGATTTTCATCTTTTTTCTTTTTTCACTTTGCATTCTAGCATTTACGAAAAGCGCTTTCAAATAAAATTTTGCTTAAATTTTCTGGCCATCGAATAGAAATGGTTGATTAGATAAAAAAGCCAAAATATTTCTGTCAATCAATAAAAAAATGCCTGGAGAGCACGGAAATTTGTTATCATGAAATGATGTAAACATAAGGATTAGAGAGGATGTTGACGATGAAGCGGCTGAAGAGCCTGGCTTTTATCTATGCAAGTATATTTAGTTTGCTGATTGGCGTGGGTGCAGGAATTTTTTTGACAATTTCCAGCGAAATGATCGCGCTGTTTTGGTCCGGGAAAATTCTGACCCGCCCGGGCCTGCTGCTGGCGCAGTGTCTTCTGTTCGGCCTGGCGATCGGTTTGCTGCAGCTGAGAGTCGGGGCTTACCCGAAGACGATCAAGCAGATCCTGGCGGAATTTAAGCAGACGGGAAAGGTATCGGGAGCCAGCTGGCGGACCTGGGTCAACGGCACGGTCATCTTGGCCGGCGGGGCCAGCGTGGGGCCAGAAGCCTCCATGACGGGAATCATTGCCCGCCAGGCCAGTTTTATGGGCCAGCAGCTGACCAATTACCTGACTGATCCCGACTTGCCCGCGGCCCCGCTGAAAAAGCAGCTGGCGGCCTTGTTCAGGCCGTTTGCCCCGGCAGAAGGGCCACTGAAGGATGTTTTCGCCAAAAAGTGGCGGCAGAAGGCCAGCTATGTCATCTGGACCGGGCTGGGCATTTTAGCTTTGCCGTCTGGCTGAAATTTTTCCCGGAAGCAAAGGTCTTCCAGGTCGGTTTTGCCCCGGTCAAATGGACCTGGCAGGGGCTCTTGCTGACGCCGCTGGCCTTTTTGCTGGGCTGGCTTTTCGGCAGCTTCTTCTTGAAAATGGAAGCAGCCGGGGCCAAAATTGGGGAGACGATTCCCAACAGCCTGATCAAGGGGATGCTCGGCGGCCTGCTTTTGGGCATTGGCGGCCTGCTTTCCAGCTACCTGCTCTGGTCTGGAGCTTTTACCATGTGGCAGCTGGTTGATGAGGCGGCCAAGCTGGGGCCGGTCTTTTTGATCTGCCTGGCGGTCGGCAAGTGCCTTTTGACCAATTTCGGCTTCGGCCTGGGCTGGCGGGGCGGCACGATTTTCCCGGCAATCTTCTGCTCGGTTGCTCTGGGCCTGGCTCTGGCCCTGCTGCTTCCTTGGTCGCAGAACCTGCTGGTGGCGGTTTTGACGGCAGCCAGCGTGAGCGTGATCGTTGGCCGGCCCAAGCTGGTAGCGGTCCTGCTGGTCTTTTTGTTCAGCCTGCGCCTGGCCCCGGTCATAGTGGTGGTTTGCCTCTTGTGCGAAAAAATGCTGCAAAGCAAGCGGCTATTTCCCCGGAAATAATTGCCTGCAAGCAAGGCTTGCTTGTCTAAATGCGGCAATTCTCCTAAGCTGGAAATAGAAGCTGAAAGGAAAGGAGACTAGTGATGAAATTTAGTGAACAGATCAAAAAACTGCGCCAAGAGCAGCAGCTGACCCAGGAGGAATTCGCGGCCAAAATCCACGTGACCCGGCAGGCGGTTTCCAATTGGGAAAATGACAAGAACCTGCCCGACCTGGAAACCTTGATCGTCATCAGCCAGACTTTTCAGCTTTCTTTAGACCAGTTGATTTTAGGAGGAACTGAAATGACGGACAAATTAATCAAAGACGGCAGCGAGACCAGACGGGCCAAATTCAACTTTTTCTCATCCCTGATTGGCGGCTTTTTGCTGCTGATTGGCTTGATCTGCTTTGTAATCAAGGCAAACTCAGTGGAATATATCGACAAGCAGGGGATCTTGCATGAAAACTTCTACTTGCTGCCTTTGGGCTATCTCTTTCTCTTCTCGGGCTTGACCGTGATTATGGTCAGCGGCGTCACTTATTTGTTCAAGAAGCACCGGCTGGAAAATAGCAAAAAATAATTTTTTCCGAAAAGCTTGACAGCTTCCGGCAAAAGTTTTAAGATTATGGCAATTAGATTAATGAATGCTGAGAAAAGATGAGTAGCTGCTGGGAGCTTTTTCCAGAGAACCGGGTTGGCTGAGAACCGGCAAAGGCAAAGGCGGCGAAGATGGTCTTGGAGCATGATCAAGCGGTGAGCATGGCAAGCCGCTTGCGGGGAAGCGCCCGATACAGCGCAGGCTTTCTCCAAGGAGGAAGTTGTTGAGGGCCTGACCGTGAAGCCAGGCTGAAGAAGAGTGGTAACACGCAAAGCGCGTCTCTTGACCGGGGAACCGGTTGAGGGCGCGCTTTTTTCGTGACCGCGCCAGTTTGTTTCTTGTATTTTGCTTTTGTTTGTCAGAAAGGACACATTATGACTAAATTATCCGCACCATACCGTTACGACATCGTTGGCAGCTTCCTGCGCCCGCAGGAACTCAAGGACGCCCGCCAGCAGGTCAGAGAGGGCAAGCTGAGCCAGGAAGACCTGGCCAAGGTTGAAGACAAGTGGATCAGCGATTTGATCGCCAAGGAAAAGGCGGTCGGCCTCAAGGCCGTGACCGACGGGGAATTCCGCCGCAGCTGGTGGCACCTGGACTTCTTGTGGGGCCTGAAGGGCGTAATCAAGTATGACTACCAGCAAAGCTACAAGTTCCACGGTGCCAAGACCAGAACCGACAACGCGGAACTTGGCGGCAAGGTGGCCTACAACCCGGATCATCCTTTCTTCAAGCACTTCCTCTTTACCAAGCAGGCAGCCGGCGACGCGGTAGCCAAGCAGACTATTCCGTCACCGACGATGCTCTTCAGAGACAACCGTTCTGACAACTGGCCGGAATTTTACGCCAGCTGGGACGAATACCTGGCTGACTTGGGCAAGGCCTACAACGAAACCATCAAGCATTTCTACGACTTGGGCTGCCGCTACCTGCAGATCGATGACACCACCTGGGCCTTTTTGATCAGCAAGCTCAACGAAAGCCAGGACAAGCCGGAAGAACATGCCAAGTACGTGCACCTGGCCGAAAGCGCCGTGACGGTCATCAACGCGGCCTTGAAGGATTTGCCGGAAGACTTGACGGTAACCACTCACATCTGCCGCGGCAACTTCAAGTCCACCTTCCTTTTCTCAGGCGGCTATGAGCCAGTGGCACCTTACCTGGCCCAGCTTAACTATGACGGCTTCTTCCTTGAATACGATTCAGACAGATCAGGCGACTTGGCACCGATCAAGCAGATCTGGAACGGCCGCGAGGAAGTCAAGATCGTGCTGGGGCTGGTGACTTCCAAGTTCGGCAAGCTGGAAGACAAGGACGCGGTTATTGCCCGCTTGAAGGAAGCCAGCGGCTATGTTCCGCTGGAAAACCTCTGCCTCAGCCCGCAGTGCGGCTTTGCTTCAACTGAAGAAGGGAACACCTTGACTGAAGAAGAGGAATGGAACAAGCTGAAGTTCATCAAAGAAGTTGCTGATGAAGTCTGGGGCGAATAAGCCGGCTCAAAATTTGTATAAAAAAACCTGTGCGCTTAGCACAGGTTTTTTGTTTCTTGCTCTTGTTAAAATTTCTCGCCGACTTCGGCTGATGCAACGTCAGCCAGCGGCTGGCCGTTTTCATCAAAGTAGCTGTCCAGGTCCCGGCACCAAATAATGGCAATGGTGTTCTTGCCGCAGTGGACGCCGACAACCGGGCCGATGATAGAGCTGGTGAACTTGTCTTGAGGGAAGGCTGCCTGGTAGTCGCTCAGCCACTCGGCCTTGCGTTCGGGGTTGGCCGCGTCGAAAATAGTGGCTTGAACCGGGTAGTCCTTGTTCTCCGTCAGTTCGCGGAAGTCGTTTTGGATGTGCTTGTAGGCCCGCTTGTACTGCCGCTCCTTGGCAATGGCGGAGATGTGGCCGGTCTTTTGCACGTCCATGGCCAGAATCGGCGTGATATGGAGCAGGGTGCCGATGAAGCTGGCGGCGTTGGACAGGCGGCCGGTCCGCTTCAAGTGGGCCAGGTTGTCGACCAGGAAGCGGACGCCGATGGTTCTGCGCAGGTCTTCCAGGTCCTTCATGATCAAGTCGGCGCTGGCTCCCGCACTGGCCAGCCGGGCCGCCAAAATGGCACAGTCGGCCAGGCCGGCGCAGGTGACGCGGCAGTCAAACGGATGGATCCGGATGCGGTCTTCCTCTCCGGCGTAGTTCACTAAGTTGGCGTAGGAGCTGGAGATCCCGCTGGACAGGGGCAGGACGATCACGTCAGTGTAGCCTTCTGCCACGTAGCGGTCGACAAATTCCGTGATTTGGCCTAAAGATGGCTGCGAAGTCGTCGGCAGGCTCTCGCTGGAGGAGATTTTTTCATAGAATTCCTCATAGCCAATGTCAACCAGGTCATAATAAGTCTTCCCGTCCCAGATCAAAGGGATCGGCACCACGTCGATATGGTATTTTTCCTGTTGTTCCTTGCTTAAGTATGCAGAACTGTCAGTCAGAACAGCAACTTTCATCTTATTTTTCCTCCCAAATTTATTAGAGATGCTTTTAAGTTAATTTTAGTTAAAATAGGATGAATGAGCAAGTTTGGCGGATTATTGCTGCAGGCAGGCGGGCAGGGTCTGGTAAATCGTCTTCGCCATCTCTTCCGGGCTTTCCTGGCAGCCGTTTTCGACCCAGTAGCGCAGAATCATGGTGAAGGCTGACTGAAAAGCGATCAGGACGTAGACGTCCTCGTCTTCCATTCCGTTTTTTTCGCAAAGCGGGTTGATCACCCGGCTGAAAAGCTGTTCCTGCTCGGTCCGCAGGGGGAAGGTCGTTCTGGTTTTCAAAATGGCGACGTAGAAGTCCCGGTGCTTTTTGATGAAGTTGAGGAAGGGCACGAAGGACGGCTCGCTCAAAGGAACTGAGTGCGGGTAGTCAGCCATCAAATCCCGGCGCAGCTTGCTTTCGGTCTTGTCCAGCATGTCGGGCAGGTCCAGGTAGTGGGCGTAAAAAGTCGACCGGTTGATGCCGGCACGTTTGACGATGGCGCTGACGGTGATTTTGGGCTTTTTTGGATCGTTGAGCAGGGTGAGCAGGGCCTTTTCCATCAAGTCCTGGCTGCGGCGGAACTGCTGGTTGTTTTTGGTATTCATGAAAATTTCCTTTGCTAAATCTCCAAAGTTCCAACACTTATTGGAAAATTGCTGATTGTCAAAACTATCATAAGCAAATAAACTTGATAAGTAAAGGAGTGATCAATTATGAAAACAATGAAAGCAGCAATTTATTACGGACAAAAACATGTTGAAGTCAAGGAACTGCCAATCGAAGAGTGCGGTCCGGATGATGTTTTGGTGCAGAACATCTACTCCAGCATCTGCGGCACGGACGTGGCCGTTTACCAGCACGGCCCAAACACTGGCCACAAGGTAACCCCGGGCGGTGAATTCGGCCATGAGACGGTTTCCCGGGTGGTCAAGGTCGGGGAGAACGTCAAGGACGTGCAGGTTGGCGACCGGATTTACCCGTATCCGCTTTTGGCCAAGAACGATATTTCAAGAGCTGGCACCCTGGGCGGCTTTTCCCAGTACATGCTCTTGCCAAAGGCCAAGCTGAATCGGTCCTTCTACAAGGTTCCGGCGGCCATCAGCGACCGGCTGGCAGCCTTGACTGAACCGTTCACGGTCGGCACCAGAGCAGCCCGGCGCGGCAACCCGCAGGCCGGCGAACACGGCATCGTTTTCGGTGCCGGCACGATCGGCATTGCCGCGGCAGTTGCCTTGAAACATTTTGGCATGGACAAGGTCATGATCTGCGACTTGGCCGATTTCAGACTGAACATCGCGCGGGAGCTGGGCTTTGAGGTCTGCAACCCAGGCAAGGAAGACTGGCGGGAAAAGGCCCAGGCCTACTTTGGCCAGGCCCGGTCGCTGACCGGGGAAGTGGCTGACATCGATGAGTGGGTTGACGCTGCCGGCGCCACCAGCATCCTGGACGACTTCTTTGACTTTGGCAAGATCTCCAGCCGTTTCGTGGCCGTAGCCGTCAACAACAAGCCCCGGCAGGTGGACCTGCTGCACATGACTTATGCCCAGCAGAGCCTGATCGGCTCCGGCGGCTATTTCCCGGAAGACGTCAAGGACGTTTTCGCCATCATGTCCAGCGGCAAGTGGCCTTTGGAGAAAATGATCACCCAGGAATATCCTTTGGACCAGATCGTGACTGGCTTGGAAACAGCCAGCGATCCTTCTAAGGCCTTAAACGTCATCGTCAAGCCCAACTGAAATAGCTTTTCAAACAGCCCTTGCCGCCGGAAAAATACAGGATTATAGTTAATGTAGAAGTTTTTTGCAAAAAAATATTAACTATACATGCACGAATGGAGGCGGACAGTATGGAAGATATCTTCTTCACCGTGGCGGGATGCAAGCACTACTATGGCACGGAAGCTTTCAAGCCAGGGATGCGGGTGACCTTGTACAAGGAACCCGACAATGATTATGACAAGGAAGCCATCCGGGCCGAAGCCCGGGCTCTCGGCAAGATCGGCTATGTGGCCAACAGCCCTTATACTGTCTTGGGTGAAAGCCGCAGCGCCGGCCGCCTGTACGACCTGGTCGATGACGGGGCAGTAGGCCGGGTGCTTTATGTTTTGCCCCAGGGTCTGGTCTGTGAGCTTGAACAAACCGGTTTTGAAAAAGTTAAAAAGATTTCTAAAAAACACAGGCAGTATTAATTTGCCGTGAAAAATCCTGCTTGGAAGCACAATGTTGCTTTCAAGCAGGATTTTGCTTTTTCAAAAGAAAATATATTCCAGCAAATTCCGAATGATCTCCCTGGCTTATCCAGCTTGTGTCAATCGACAAGCCTATGTATTTTGAGAAAAAGCCTTTAATAAAGCCAAAAAAGTGCTAGAATAGTAACAATTATTTTTACTGAAATTGCTTGATTTTTGATTTGACGAAGGACAAACATGAAAAAACTGATTGACCTGCACCTGCATTTAGATGGCTCCGTGCCATACCAAACCGTCCGTAAACTGCTGGCTGAAGAGGGCAAAAGCCTGCCAGAAGCTGAACTGCGAAAAAGACTGTCCGTCAGCCCGGACTGCCGCAACCTGGACGAGTACTTGGACAAGTTTGATTTTCCCTTGTCCTTGATGCAGACGGCAGAGAATCTGCGCTTAATCGTCAAAGAGCTGCTGCAAGAATTGCGGGGGCAGGGGCTGGTTTATACCGAAATCCGCTTTGCCCCGCAAAGGCATACCAAATTTTTGACCCAGGCGGAAGCTGTCCAAGCTGCATTAGCCGGCCGGGATGATTTTTACGCCTGGCAAAAAGAGCAGGAAGGGCCAGACCTGCACGTCAATTTTCTCCTTTGTTTGATGCGGCTAGTTGGCCAGGATGAAGCTAACTGGGAAACGGTCAAGGTGGCCAGAGACTTTATGGACCAAGGGGTAGCTGGCCTGGACTTGGCGGGCCCAGAAAACGAAGAAGTCGCCAACCGCAAGTATGCTCCCTTTTTCCAGCAGGCAAAGGAATGGGGAATCCCATACACCATCCATGCCGGGGAAGCCGCGGGTCCAGAATCGATGAGAGAGGCTCTGGCTTTAGGGACTAAGCGGATCGGCCACGGCATCCGCTGCCAGGAAGACCCGGCTTTGGTTAAAGACCTGGTTGAAGATGGGATCAGCTTGGAATGCTGCGCCAGCTCGAACTTGAATACCAAGGTTTTTAATCAGATCGCTGAATATCCCCTGCGCTCAATGCTGGGGCAAAAATTGCGGGTAACCCTGAACACCGACAACATGACGGTATCAGCCACCAACCTGCCGCATGAATACCAGCTCATGGAAAAGCAGGGCTTGACCAAGTCAGAAGAAAGACAGCTCTATTTGAACTCTGTCCGCGCCGCTTTTGCCAGCCAGGAAGAAAAAGAGCGCCTTTTGGCCTTGCTGGAAGAATAGAAGAGATAAGAAAACTGCATCCCTGGAGATGCAGTTTTTTTGATTAGTTGCTGATGTAAGCTGTAGTGTCAATTAATGAATTTGCTTGCTTTTTATTGGTACAGGGCGGTTGACAGGTAGCGTTCGCCGTTGTCTGGAGCAACGGTAACGACCTTCTTGCCAGCCCCCAGCTTTTTGGCCAGTTCAATGGCCCCGTGAATGTTGGCCCCAGCAGAGATCCCTGGCAAAAAGCCTTCCAGGCGGGCCACTTCCCGGGCGGTTTCAAAGGCATCGTCGCTTGAAACTTCCACGATGCCGTCGTAGATGGACTGGTCCAGTGTCTTCGGGATGAAGCCGGCAGAGATCCCCTGGATCTTGTGCGGGCCCTTCTTGCCTTCCTTTAAAAGCGGAGATTCAGCCGGCTCCAAGGCATAGACCTTGACGTCGCCAGCCTTCTTCAAGGCCCGGCCGATCCCGGTCAAGGTGCCGCCAGTGCCGACCCCGGCCACGAAAGCATCAGGCAAATCCCCGGCAAAGGCATTGATAATTTCCTGGCCCGTGGTCAGTTCATGAATTTCCGGGTTGGCTGGGTTTTCAAACTGCATCGGCATGAAGTAGCCCTTTTCCTTAACCAGCTTTTCTGCCGTGGCAATGGAAGCAGCCATCCCGTCCTTGCCAGGAGTCAGGATCAGTTCTGCCCCGTAGGCGCGCATGATCTTCTTTCTTTCCTCGCTCATCGTCTCCGGCATGGCGATGATCAAGTGGTAGCCCTTGGCGCTGGCGACTGCGGCCAGGCCGATGCCGGTGTTGCCGGAAGTCGGTTCGACGATCGTGTCGCCGGCCTTGAGCTTGCCTTCTTTTTCGGCTTTTTCGATCATGGCCAGGGCAATCCGGTCCTTGATGGAGCCGGCCGGGTTGAAGAACTCCAGCTTGACGTAGACGTCAGCGGCGCCTTCCGGGACGACCCGGTTCAATTTGACGATCGGCGTGTGGCCGATGGTTTCCAAGATGTTGCCATAAATGCGATCAGTTGACATAGTTTTTACCTCCTTGAAATTGTTGAACGGCTTGAAGCCAGTTCTTGAAAAAATGCTCCTGCGTGCTTTCCCAGGTAAACTGGGGCAAAGCCATGGCGGATTCATCCGCGAAATAGCACTGCGGTTTCGCTAAACCGGTGTCATCACCTCCTCTAGCGGCAAGTTCGCGCTGGTACTCTTTGCTGAAAGCCTGCGGCCCGTATTCCAGATGCGAAAACAGAAAGCTCTGCCGGCCGGGGCCGCTGACCAAACACAGCCTCCCTTCCGGTGTCTGGGCATGGATGGTCAGGCGCGGATTGCGCAGGATTTCTGCCCGGTTCATTTCCGCGTAGCGGGCGTGCGGGGCGCGGAAGCCGTTGGCCAGCCCGGCCAATAAGGGACTGGGGGCCAGAATCCGCTGGGAATATATGCCGAAAAGCTTTTCCTTGAGGGGATGCTTGCCGATCCCGTAAAAGTAGTGCATGGCCGCCATGGCTCCCCAACAGACATAGAGCTGGGGGATGGCGAGGGACTTGAGCCGGTCAAACAGCTGGGTGAGCTCGTCCCAGTAGTCGACTTCTTCAAAAGGCAGCTGCTCGATCGGGGCTCCGGTAATGATGAAGCCGTCCAGGCCGCTCAGCTCGTCCAGGTCCAGCGGCTTGGCCGGCCAGTTGGGCGGCAGCGGCCGGAAACGGTAGTGGCTTCGGGGATAGAAGTAGCTGATTTCCAGTTCCGGGTCCGCTTGGCCAAGGACATAGCTGAAACGCTTCTGGGTGTCGATTTTGTCATGCATCAGATTGAGAATGCCAATTTTTTTGATCATGTCTGTATCTTTTCTTTCTAAAAATCCGCGGCAACAAAAAAGACGCGTGAGCTCAAGCTCAACGCGTCTTAAACAATCGAAACGATCTGGAATTTGCGCCAAAGGTCAGGCGGCCTTCAGCCAACGCCAAATAGTGGATTGCTTAAGACGCAATCCACAACAACAAGCAGTCATATTCTGTTGGAATAGATTCTTGTTAGACATTTGACGTACCTCCTAAATTAATTACTTGCAGTATAACTACAATTTTCAGTTTTTGCAAGCAAAAAGTTAGAAAGAAATTACAAAAGCGGCATTTCTTCGGTTATTTCTTTTTCTCTTGCAAGCGGAAATTGCGCCAGATGGCCAGCAGGGTCAAAAGGGCCAGCAGGCTGAAGAGAATAAAGTCGTAGCGCCCGCCCTGGTAGCTTCTTTGGGCCAGGCTGCCCTGGCCCTGCTTCTGACTCAGGGAAATCAAGGCCGTGGCCAGGCTGACGCCGACGGAGCCGGCAAACTGCTGGATCATGTTGAAGGCAGAGTTGACGTCAGCGACGTTTTTCCGGTCAACCAGAGTCGAAGCGTTGGAAATGGTATTGGAGAAGCTGAGGTTGAAGCCGGACCGGATCACGATGTGGCAGAGCACGATCAAAAGCGGCGTTAAGAGCGGCTGCAAGACGATGAGCAGGCAGTTGCCGAGCAAAAAGAGCCAGCCGCCAAGCATAAGCGGCTTTTTGAAGCCGTAGCGGTCAGCCATTTTCCCGGCCAGGGGCGAAATCAAGGCGCCGACAAAGGAACCTGGCAAAAGGGCCAGGCCGGCGATCAAGCTGCTGGCAGCCAGGACGTATTGGGCATAGGTTGGAATTGCCACTGAGAGGCCAATATTGATGAACTGCAGGCAGAAATAGGTCAAAGCTGCCAGGCAGACCGTCTGCTTGCGGAAGATGGCCAGGTTGAGCAGCTGGTTTTGCCCGCGGTTGTTGACGTAGACAAACAGGGCAAACAGACCGGCACCGGCCAAAAGCAGCAGCCAGGCAGCAGAGCTGCTGCCGATCAGGGACAGGGCGTAGATGATGGCAAACAAGGCCAGGGCCAGCAATAGCAGGGCCTTGTAGTCAAAGGCTTCCTTGTTGCCGGGAACCTGGTTGCGGATGTACAGCTGGCCGCCGATCAGACTGATGACGGCCAAAGGCAGCAGGATCCAGAAAATCATCCGCCAGCTGGCCCATGAGACGACCAGCCCGCCATATGTTGGCCCCAAAGCCGGCGCAAAGGAGATGATCATGCCCGCAAAGCCGGTCATCAAGCCCAGTTTTTTCTTGGGAACCTGAGTGAAGATCAATTGGAACATGATTGGCGTTGAAAAGCCGGTGGCGATCCCTTGGATAATTCGGCCGACCAGCAGCATCGGGAAGCTGTTGGTGCAGGCACAGACAACGCAGCCGCAAATAAAGGCGATCGCGGCTCCCAGGTGCAGCCAGCGGGCCGGCACCTGCTTGAGCAGGTAGGCCGTGGTGCCCATAATGATGGTAACGGTCAGCAGATAGGCCGTGGTGATCCACTGGACGGTGGCCAGGGGCTGGTGAAACTGCTTGACCAGCAGCGGATAGGTGACGTTCATGGAGGTTTCGTTCAAGATGCCGATGAAGGTCATGAGCCCAGCGCTGAAAATGGCGAGGTTGACTTTGTTATTTGTCGTTTCCATAGATTCCTTTCTGAAAAAAAGCACAAAAAAAGCTGTCAGCGGTAGCTCCGCAACAGCTTTTAAATTATCTTTCAACAAGACTATTCTATCATAAATCAGCTTTTCCAAAAAAATTATTTCCGGTAGACCAGCAGGCCGGTATCAGCCAGGTCGATGGTATAGTCTTCATCTTCCAGGGGCCGTTTGGTCATGCCCTGGTCGGTAGAGTAGATGATCAAGGCCAGTTTGGCGCCAGCCGGCAGGGTGTAGTAGGTCGGCTGCAGTTCGAATTCCAGGTCGACGAACTGGCCAGGTTCCAGCGGACTAGGCTTCTTCATGTCCTGGTAGTTCTGCAGGTTCATGTGCGCCTTGGTGATCAGCTTGGCCTTGGTGGCCTTGGCCGGGACGAACTCTTGCAGGGAGTCGCCGCCAAAGCGGAAGCCAAATGGCTGGTTGCCCCGGCCCAGAATCTTTGGCGTTGCCGTCAAGCGCTGGCGGGTTCCCAGGTCGACTAAGGCGACTGACAGCTGACCGACCTTTCGGCTGGCAGCAACCTTGACATGCACTTTCGGCCGGCCGACAAGCGTGGTCGGGTGGGCGAATTCTTCGCTTTCAAAGCGCAGGCTGCACTTGGCCCATTTTTCTTCGCCGCTGATAAACTGGTATTCCCAGTCAGTTTCACTGATGCCGGATTCTTTGAATTCCCGGCCGCCCAGGTCGGTGAAGGTCAGCTTCCCTTGGCCGCTTTCCAGAGTCGACAGATCCCCGTCAGCCGTTGGCCGGTAGAGGCTGGCCTGGCCCAGGTCATTGTCCCAGTCGTTTTCGGCATGCCACTTGTCGGCTTCCAGGTTGTCTTGGATCATGACCTTTGGCCACTGCTCGTAGGCCCCGTTTTCAATTCCCAGCAGCTCGTGGACGAACCACAGGTTCATGAGGTCGGTAAAGTCGATGGATACCAGGTTGTTCATGTTGTAGTGCGGCCCTTGGTGCAGGAAGAGGCGGGATTCGACCGGGAGCTTTTTGACCTTTTGCCAGATCTTGTAGACGTTCTTTGGCTTGACGTTCCAGTCGTTTAAACCGTGAACGGAGATCCAGGAGCACTTGATGCCGTCTGTGTGGTGGCGGTAGTTTCTGGCCTCCCAGAAGTCGGAGTACTGGCCGCTTGCCCGGTCCTCAGCTGCCAAGAGGGCAGCCTGCTCTTTTTCATAAGCCTGCTTGGCGGTGAAATTGCCCCCGTCCCAAAGGTTTGACTGGCAGACTTCGGCCAGCTTGTCCAGGTCTTCGCCCTGGCATTCTCCCGGCGCGATGACCAGGCCGTGCTCGCGGTAGTAGTCGTACCAAGAGGAGATGGCAGCTTCGGAAACGACCGTCTTGAGCCCCTTGACCCCGGTGGTGGCAATGGCGATCTGCAGGGTTCCCAGGTAAGAGCGCCCAGTCATGCCAACGTTGCCGCTGCACCAGCTGGCCTTGGTTTCAAAACGGCGGGTGCGGTCGGTGTATGCGACCCGGTCGCCGGTCAGCCATTCGATGACTTCTTTTTGAGAAATCGTTTCTTCAGGTGCTCCCGTGACCCGGATCCCGTCGCCATGCCGGTTGCCGATTGCCCCGGAGAAGACGGAGGCAAAGCCGCGGGCCAAAAGGTATTCGTTTAAGCCATAAGAGGATTTGCCAGTGGCCAGTTCCGTGGCCGGCACGTCCTCGCTCTTTGGCGCCGGGCTCTTGACCAGGGGCTTGGCCACGTATTTTGGATTGGTCCAGCAGCAGGCGTCAGTCAAGTTTTCGTCGACATTGTGGTTGGTCTTTTCGTTGTCGATGATCCCGCCGAAATAAGGCGAAGCCGTGTACAGGGCAGGAACTTTCAGCTGCCCCTGGCTTTCAGCCGGCCGGAAGACCGTGACCGGCAAAAGGTCGCCCAAGCCGTCGCCGTCGGTGTCCAGATCGCTTTGCACGTAGACGACCTCGCGGATGACCTGGCTAGTGTCAAAAACCGGCAGGGACTTGCCATTGAAGAACATGAACTTGCCCTGGCCCCAGAACTGGGTGAAGTAACCCTTGCCGGCCATGACGTCCAAAAGGATCTGGCCGTTTTTGCTGCGGGTGTTGAGCAGGCGGTAGAAGGCAAAGATCAGGTCTTCTTTGCCGGCGATGTCTTTAAAAGGCGGCAGGGCGTGCTTTTTGGCGCAGGCCAGCGGGTCGCTTAGGCTGTAGTCGTAATTCGGGTGATAGCCTAAAAGCTGCAGGGCCACATTGGCAAACTGGCTGCCCGTGATTGCCGTTGGCGTGTCCAAAAGGAAGCTTTCCAAGTCGCGGCCTTCGCTGACGGCGAATTCGCGCAGCTTGGCATCCTTGGCCTGCCGGGTCGTCGCCTCGGCCAAAACGTTGCCCGTCAAAACGGCCAGCAATTCGCTGAAGGACAAAGAAGCGTAGTTTTCCGGCAAAAAGTTGATTTCCAGCAGTTCAGCGCTGGCTTTTTCCGGTGTGGTTTTGACATAGGCGTATTGATTGTATTTCATGTGCAAACCTCATCTTTTTTCTTTATTAAGTGACATCTTTCAAGTTAATGCAAGCAAACCGCTTCCGTTTTGTCAAGAGCCACGGGAAAAATCGCCAGCCAGGCAGCAGAAAAAATCCGGCACTGAAAAGTAATTTTTTTCAAAAATATATTTGACAAGAATGCCCTGGTCTAATATACTTAATATGTTGCGTCGGGACATGACGGTTCGGTAGCTCAGCTGGATAGAGCAACGGTCTTCTAAACCGTGGGTCGTGAGTTCGAATCTCACCCGAATCATGATTGCAACCAGAGAAATCACTGAGTTTTAACTCAGTGATTTTTTTGTTGTATCCGCATAAATATTGCCAAGCCGGCAAAAGTCACTTATAATGTAAGAAACATCAGTTCGGGCAAGCTGGGCCGGCCGGCTTGGTCTTTTTATTTGCCCGCGATTTTTGACGACAAGAAGTAGAGGAAAATAATGACAACGGTAATCTTAGCAGAGAAGCCCAGCCAAGCCCGGGCATATGCGGCGGCTTTCGCGCAAAGCCGGAAGGGAACGGGGCTGATTCATGTGGCGGATCCCATTTTGCCGGCAGAGACGGTCATTACCTATGGCTTTGGCCACCTGGTGGAAATGGCCATGCCGGAAGCCTATGATGCCAGCTACAAGCGCTGGTCTTTGAAGAAGCTGCCGATTTTTCCCGACCAGTACAAGTACCTGGTTCCCAGAGACAAAAGACAGCAGTTTAACATCGTCGCCGGTCTGCTGCGGGCGGCTGATACTATCGTAATCGCCACTGACAGCGACCGCGAGGGCGAGAACATTGCCTGGTCCATCATGCGGCAAAGCCGGATCGACCTAAAGCAAAAGCGCCTTTTCCGCCTGTGGATCAATTCCCTGGAGAAAGCCGCCATCCGGGAAGGCTTCCAGCATCTGCGGCCCGGCTGGGACTACTATTCCCGCTATAAAGAGGCCCAGACCCGGCAGATCAGCGACTGGCTGGTGGGGATGAACGGCAGTCCGCTGTTTACCCTGCTTTTGCGGGGGCAGGGAATCAAGGGCACCTATTCCATCGGCCGGGTGCAGACGCCGACTTTGTACATGGTCTACAAACGCGACCAGGAAATCGCCAATTTCAAGCCGGAAAAGTACTGGCTGCTGATGGCCGATTTTTGGCAGGGAAGGCGGAAATTTACCGGGCGGCTGGTCCCCGACATGAAATTCAAGAGTCCGGCGGAACTGGAACAGTTTTTGCTGACCAAGAGCGGGAGTTTGGGCAAGCAGACCGGCCGGGTTGCCCAGGTGGACAAGGAGCAAAAGAGCCAGGCCAGCCCCCGCCTGTTTTCTCTGTCCAGCCTGCAGACCGAAGCCAACCGCCGCTACCACGCTTCAGCCAGCCAGGTTCTCCAGGCCGTGCAGAACCTGTATGAGAGCAAGTTCTTGAGTTATCCGCGGACTGACTGCAACTATATTACGGCCAATGAGTATGCTTATCTGGCCCAGAACCTTTCCCGCTACCAGGAACTTTTGCCAAATGCTGCGGCAGTCGCTGAGCAGCTGAAGCCGCTGAAGGCAGAAAAGCGCTATGTTGACTCCAGCAAGGTTCAAGAACACCACGCCATCATCATGACCAAGACCGTGCCGACGAGCGCCCAGCTGGCCAAGATGTCCAAGCTGGAGAGCCGGATCTATGACCTGGTCTTGCGCCGGACTTTGGAGATGTTCTTAAAAGCCTATCTCTATGAAAAAACGACGGCCTTGATTCAGGTGGGCCAGCTGACTTTTAAAGCCAGCGGCAACGTCAGCGTCAACCTGGGCTGGAAGATTCTGGAAGGTCCGGTCAAAGACGCCCAGCTGCCGGCTTTAGAAGTGGGCCAGGAACTGACGGCCAAGCTGAAAGAACAGGAAGAAGAGACCAAGCCCCCGGCCAAGTTCACGGAAGGCAGCCTGATCACGGCCATGAAGACTGCCGGCAAGACCCTGGACGATGAAGAAGCCCAGGCCATCTTAAAGGATGTTGAAGGCATCGGGACCGAGGCTACCCGGGCCAGCACCATCGAGATTTTGAAAAAGCGCGGCTACATGCAGAGCCGGCAAAACAAATTGTCAGTGACTCCGGAAGGAATGATTCTCTGCCGGGCGGCAGAAGCTGAGCCGCTGCTGATCAGCGCGCAGATGACCGCCCAGTGGGAAAAAGCCTTAAAGCAGGTCGGGGCCAAAGAGCGCAGCCAGGAGAATTTTTTAGGGCAGATCAAACGCTTTATTTCAAAGATGATCACGGAGGTTCCCGGAAAAATTCAAGTTGACCAGTCCCTGCAGGCCGAAGCCAAGAGCCGGCAGGAGGCCGCGGCTTCTTTGGGCCGCTGTCCGCTTTGCAAGCAGGGCGATATAGCAGATAAAGGAAAGTTTTACGGCTGCAGCAACTACCGGGGCGGCTGTCATTTTACCCTGCCCAAGAAGTTTGCTGGCAAGAACCTGGGCAAGCGGATCGTCAAGACCTTGATCAGCAAGGGCAAGACCGACAAGCTGGACGGCTTTGTTTCCAAAAAGAGCGGGCAACGCTATTCGGCCAAGCTCCAGCTGAACGACGGCAAGCTGTCTTTGGTTTTTGACTGATTTTTCAGCAAAAAGCAATAATTTTGGCTGGCGATTTAACAATTTCGTTACAAATTAACCAGCCTGTGGAAACTGTGGTAAAGTAGTGAATGACATTTATTGATGATTCTGTAAATTGCCTAAAAGTTTTTTATTAATAGCCCAGTAATTATGGATTTTATATTTTTGATAGTGATGAAAGGGAGAATTTGATGAGACATTTTGCCCTGGGGATCATGACCAGCGCGGCACTTTTGGCCGGCCTGGCCAGTCAGGCGCAAGCAAGCAGCGAAGACTACAGCAAGAGCACGAAAATGGACTTGACGACCAAGATCATGGGCAGCAAGAGCTACCAGGTTTATTCCTCGCTCAAGCTGGAAGAAGTGACCAAGAAAGTCAAGACGACGACTAAGGAAAAGAAGAAGTACACGGTCAAAAAGAAGGTCGCCTACAAGAAGAAAGGCAAGACCAAATACAAGACGGTCAGCCAGGTCAAATACAAGTGGGTAACCAAGACCGTTTATAAGAACGTGAAGAAGAAGGAATGGAAGTTTGGCAAGAAATTGACGGCTTCAGCCGACTTCCGCTATGCCCACGTTCAGTCAAAGTCTTACAAGGTCAAAGACGGCAAGCGCTATTACTACATTTACGTGGACGGCCGGCCAGTCGGCTACGTGAATGAAAAAGCTTTTGCCCTTTCCAAGGCCAAGGTGGTTTCTCAGATCAGCCTGGTCAACAACCCATCCGACACGGTTGGCTTCAATGCTGAAGATGCCATCAATTACGTGACAGACAAGCACGGCAGTCTGGTTGACAACGATTCGGTTACTATCAGCTGCAAGTCTTCCAAATTGAAGATCAGCGATAACGGCTATATTTCCAGCAAGAAGGCCGGAACGGCCACGCTGACTTTCAAGTATGGCAAGGCCAAGGCGACCAGCAAGCTGACGGTGCGCGGGGATGCCAAAGAAGGAATCAGTTCTGCCAATGTGACGCCTGTTCAGACTGACTTGCCGGAGCTTAAGACCTGGTCGGCCAGTGACGGGGCCAGTCTGTCTTCCTCATCATCCAGCACTTCTGCAGACATGGCATCCAGTGCTCACAGCTACTGGGCGACCAACATGTCTGGCAACACAAAAGGCGCGAACATTGAAACCATCTTCTACCACCCGGCAGTTTTGAGCGCTCCGGGTTCAAGCAACCTGGAAGGCAAGGTGTCCAGCGCCGTTCAAGGGATCGACTTTTATGACAAGGATCTGGTGACCAGCAACCTTGACCTGGGCCAGGCTGACAACCGGGAAGCCAGAGGGCACTTGGTCTACTACAACATGCGGGGCGTCAAGAAGTACAACTGGCAGCTGATTCCAGGCTCCCAGCTGAACTTCAGCACCTGGCTGAGTTACATTAAGAACATCAAGGTCAGCCCTTACATGAAGCGGGAGGTGGAAGGCCTGGCTTCTTACAAGTCAAAGATCTACCTGGCAATGAACAAGCGGGCTGAAGTCTTGGACGCCAACTTGCTTAAATAAGCCTAAAGACCACCATACGGTGGTCTTTTTTTACGACTTTTTAATTAAAAGCGAATGATCTTTATAGCAATTGCTCAAATAGTTCATCTTTCTCTTTAAAAAGTCCGCTTTTTCTGTTATCCTAAGGGAAAGCAGACAGGAGGAATAATCGTGACTAGTAGAATCAGTGTTGTAATGGGCTCCAAATCAGACTGGGGCTATATGCAGGAAGCTTGCAAGCTGCTCGACAAGTTCGGGGTTGACTACGACAAGCAGGTTATTTCAGCGCACAGAATGCCCGAGGAAATGTTCGCCTTTGCCCAAAAGGCAGCAGACAACGGCACGAAAGTGATCATTGCTGGTGCTGGCGGGGCAGCTCACCTGCCAGGGATGATTGCCGCCAACACTCCTTTGCCGGTAATTGGCTGCCCGGCCAAGACCAGCGCTTTGGGCGGGATGGACTCTTTGCTTTCGATCGTGCAAATGCCAGCCGGCATCCCGGTTGCAACGACCGCCATCGGCCCGGCCGGTGCCAAGAACGCGGCTCTTTTAGCCATGCAGATTTTAGGCATCGAAGACAAAGACCTCCAGCAAAAGATCGTGGACTACCGCAAGGAAATGCACGACCAAGCCAAAGAAAGCAGTGCAGACCTTGTCTATTAAAATCAAGCCCGGCCAAACCATCGGCATCATCGGCGGCGGGCAGTTGGGGCAAATGCTGACTTTTGACGCCAAGGCCAGCGGGATGAAAGTCATCATCTTAGACCCCACCCCGGCTTG
>NZ_BOCG01000115.1 GCF_016587775.1 Lactobacillus nasalidis
GCCAGAAGTCTGGTGCCGCTGGCGCCGAGCGGGTGGCCCAGGGCGATTGCGCCGCCCTGCTTGTTGACCTTGTCCAAAGGAATCTCCAGATCGCGGGCCACGGCCAGGGTGGTTGCGGCAAAGGCTTCGTTGATTTCAAAGAAGTCGTAGTCAGCCACCTGCCGCTTGTTTTCACTCAGCAGCTTGCGGATGGCGTAGTATGGACCGTAACCCATGAATTCCGGGTCGTAGCCGACTTCGGCGTAAGCGCCGAGCTTGGCCAGAGGCTTGAGCT
>NZ_BOCG01000116.1 GCF_016587775.1 Lactobacillus nasalidis
GCTTCATCTTCATCAGCCTCTCCGCCGACGCCGTTGGCCTCGGGTTCGAAAAAGCGCCGCATTTCTTCCGGCATGTCGTTGTCTTTGTTCATCTTGGTGATCAGAAGATCGATGCCGCCGTCATTGGGCATGACCTGGAAGGTCACCGGCGCATCACTGGCAAAATCGTTGTCCTCGTCCACCTCGTGCAGGATCGACAGGAAAAATTCCAGCACCCGTTCACGGTTGCCGAGCAGGTCTAAAATCTTCAGGCCCCGCTGGCTCAGATCCTCCCGGGTCATGCTCACGCGGAGCGTGTTTTCATTCACCTTTTCAACGCGCATCGTCAATCCCTCCTTTGTGTTTACTGATATTGTAACCTAAAGCCGGCCAAAGCAAAAGCGTTAGCCCTTTTATAAGCCAACGCCCGCATACCTGTCTTTCGACAATATTATTCTTGATCCGCCAACCGCTTAGCGCGGGCCATTTCCAGCCGGCGCACGCTCCGTGGCAAAAAGCGGCGAATTTCGTCTTCGTTGTAGCCCACCTGCATCCGGCGGTCATCCAAAATAATTGGCCGTCTGAGCAGGCTTGGGTTCTTTTCGATCAAATCGATCAGCTCGTTCATCGAGATGTCGTCCAGGTCGATGTTCAGCTCTTGGAAAGCCTTTGACCGGGTTGACACGATTTCTTCCGTTCCTTCTTCGGTCATTCTCAAAACATGAATGATCTCTTCCCGGTTCAGCGGATCGGAAATGATGTTTCTTTCCTTGTAAGGGATGTTGTGCTGTTCAAGCCATTGCTTAGCCTTGCGGCATGAGGTGCAGCTTGGAGAAACATATAAATCTACCATTGTTACCACGCTCCTTTAAAATGAGATTGCATGAACACACATTCGTTACTTGAATATAGTTTAGCATGGATACTTACAAAAAGGAAGAGGGTAAAGAGTTTTCTTTTAACTTTCTTAATTAATAGCACAAAAAAAGCGGTCAGCTCGCCGCCAATCGCTTATTTTTGCAGACTATTGCTTGTTTTCCATCAAGTTCTTGACCAACTCGATGTTGTCTTCGTTAGTCAGTGATTCCTTGGTTGCCTTGTCAGCCAAGTCAGCCAATTCTTCAGTTGAGAGCTTCTTCATTTCGTTTCTGATCCGCAGAATTGAAGTTGCGCTCATTGAGTATTCGTCCAGGCCCATGGAAAGCAGGATCGGGAACATGGTTGAGTCACCAGCTGCTTCACCACACATGCCGCACCAGATGCCAGCTTCGTGAGCTGAGTCGATCGTGTGCTTGATCAGGCGCAATACGGACGGGTTGTATGGCTGGTACAGGTAAGAAACGTTTTCGTTGCCCCGGTCAGCAGCCATCGTGTATTGGATCAAGTCGTTGGTGCCGATTGAGAAGAAGTCGACTTCCTTGGCAAATTGGTCTGCCAAAACGGCAGCTGCCGGAAC
>NZ_BOCG01000117.1 GCF_016587775.1 Lactobacillus nasalidis
TTGGCCTCCGACCCCAAAAAGCTGACCGAAGAGCAGAAAGTGCTGCTTAAAGAAAAGCCTTCGCCGAGTGAACGAAGAGTTCGTAATATGTTAGTTGCAGATAAAAAAGACTGGCAGTATACACAATCAGCCCGAATTCTGCAACTGGCAATTTCCGACTTGGGCAAGGCTTGGAACAATTTCTTTGACAAGGCCCAACCAGACTGGGGCAAACCAAAATTTCGGTCAAAACGG
>NZ_BOCG01000118.1 GCF_016587775.1 Lactobacillus nasalidis
TCCGGCCGCGGGGTGGTCTTCGCCACCGGCAGCCACACCATGTTCGGGAAGATGGCGGCAGAAATCGCCAACACTGAAATGAAGGAGACCACTTTTGACACCGGGATCAAGAGCATTTCCAAGCTGCTCTTGACCATGACGGCCATCATCGCGCCGCTGGTCTTCATCATCAACGGCTTCACCAAGGGCAACTGGACCGACGCCTTGATCTTCGCCATCGCTACGGCGGTCGGCCTGACTCCGGAAATGCTGCCGGTCATCGTGACCACCAACCTGGTCCGGGGCAGCGTGGAAATGGGCAAGCACAAGACCATCGTCAAGAAGATGAACTCCATCCAGAACTTCGGGTCAGCTGACATCCTGTGTACCGACAAGACCGGGACCCTGACCCAGGGGCAGGTCATCCTGGAAAAGCACTACAACCTGGAAATGCGGGAAACCGACCGGGTCTTGAAGATGGCCTACCTTAACTCTTACTACCAGACAGGGATGAAGGACCTGATCGACCAGGCCGTCATCGACGTGGCTGACGACGACCTGGACACCAGCGAAATCCAGCGAGACTACCACAAGATCGACGAAATTCCCTTTGGCTTCCAGCGCCGGCGCATGAGCGTGGTTGTCGCCAACTCTGACCAAAAGCACGGCGAACACCTGCTGGTCACCAAGGGGGCGGCCGAGGAAATGCTGTCGGTCTCCAGCCAGGTGGAAATTGGCGGCCAGACCCTGCCTTTGACCGAAGAAAGAAAAAAGCAGATTTTTAAAGACATCGACGACTTGAACAGCGACGGGATGCGGGTCATCGTCTTGGCCTACAAGGTTGACCCGTCACCGGTCGGCGAATTCACGGTTGACGATGAAAGCGATCTGATCGTGATCGGCTTCCTGACCTTCCTGGATCCGCCGAAGGAAAGCGCCAAGAGCGCCCTGGCCAGCCTCAACCGCGACGGCATCACCGTCAAGATCCTGACTGGGGACAATGAAGCCGTTACCCGGGCCGTGGCCTTGAAGGTGGGTCTCAACATCGACACGGTTTACGGACAAAAGGACCTGGTCGGCAAGAGCGACGAGGACCTGGCCAAGATGGTGGAAGAGTGCGACATCTTCGTCAAGCTGTCACCGGAATGGAAGACCAAGATCATCGCCACCCTGCAAAAGAACGGCCACACGGTCGGCTACATGGGCGACGGGATCAACGACGCCCCGGCCATGAAGCAGGCTGACGTTTCCATCTCTGTTGACTCTGCTGTCGACGTGGCCAAGGAGTCAGCCGACATCATCCTTTTGCAAAAGGACTTGAGCGTT
>NZ_BOCG01000119.1 GCF_016587775.1 Lactobacillus nasalidis
TGGGCTGTTCGCCCATTAAAGCGGCACGCGAGCTGGGTTCAGAACGTCGTGAGACAGTTCGGTCCCTATCCGTCGTGGGCGCAGGAAATTTGAGAGGAGCTGTCCTTAGTACGAGAGGACCGGGATGGACGCACCGCTGGTGTACCAGTTGTCTTGCCAAAGGCATCGCTGGGTAGCTATGTGCGGACGGGATAAGCGCTGAAGGCATCTAAGTGCGAAGCCCCCCTCAAGATGAGATTTCCCATTTCTTCAAGAAAGTAAGACACCTCAGAGACGATGAGGTAGATAGGCCGGGAGTGGAAGAAGCGTGAGCTTTGGAGCGGACCGGTACTAATCAGTCGAGGACTTGACCAAAAGAGCGAAGCAATAGGTTTTGACTTGGAAAGAGATATTCAGTTTTGAGCGTGCAAGCTCAAGAAAGAGTGCGGTGGCAATGGCAAGAAGGATACACCTGTTCCCATGCCGAACACAGCAGTTAAGCTTCTTAACGCCGAAAGTAGTTGGTGGGAAACTGCCTGCGAGGATAGGAAGCTGCCGCGCTCGTTCAGCCAGACTGATCGGCCTGGCTTTTATATTGCGGAAGTAGTTCAGTGGTAGAACATCACCTTGCCATGGTGGGGGTCGCGGGTTCGAATCCCGTCTTCCGCTTAGCATCTTAGGATGCTCAATTGAATAATGCACCCATAGCGCAACTGGATAGAGTGTCTGACTACGAATCAGAAGGTTGTAGGTTCAAGTCCTACTGGGTGCATTGGAGGATTAGCTCAGCTGGGAGAGCATCTGCCTTACAAGCAGAGGGTCACAGGTTCGAGCCCTGTATCCTCCATTTCGGCCCGTTGGTCAAGTGGTTAAGACACCGCCCTTTCACGGCGGTAACATGAGTTCAAATCTCGTACGGGTCATCGCCGGAAGGCATAATTAAACAGTTGGTCCATTGGAGCAGTGGTCTATCTCGCCTCCCTGTCACGGAGGAGATCGCGGGTTCAAATCCCGCATGGACCGTAACTAAAGCAGCGACTTAGGTCGCTGCTTTTTTTGTTTCTTTTTTCTTCTTTTTTCTCTTTCTCTTTTTGTTTTTTGTCTTTTGTCTTCTTTGCTTTTCTACTTGTTTTTTTCCAGAAATATTTCGCTTTTTCCAGCTTGTCATTTTGTTTATACTGTACTAGAATAAATAGTACAGTAGAGACAGCTAGAAAGGAGAAGGCTAGTGGACTTTATTGACTATTTGGACAGCCGGCCGATTTACCAGCAGATCGCTGACAGGTACAAGCAGCTGATTCTGACTGGGGTCATGGAGCCTGACGAGCAGCTGCCGTCAGTGCGGAAGTTGGCCATGGAACTGTCGACAAACCCAAATACGGTGCAGCGAGCGTACGCCGCGCTGGAACGGGAGGGATACGTATACAGCGTCAAGGGCCGGGGGAATTTCGTCCGGGCCAATGACACGCTGAAGAGCAAGCAAAAAGAAGAGCTGAAGGGGAAAATGAAAGATTTAATCAAGGAGATTCAAGCTGTGGGCCTGGATCCACAGGAATTGTTTGCTGAAGCCATGGAGGAGGCGGCAGAAGATGATCGAGATTGATGAGTTGAGCAAAGACTATGGAAAGACCAAGGCCATCAAGCGGCTTAACCTGACCATTCAAGAAGACCGGGTTTTTGGCCTGATTGGGACCAACGGGGCCGGCAAGAGCACGCTTTTGCGGATGATCGCGGGAATTTTGCGGCCGACTTCGGGCCATATTACGATTGATGGCCTGCCGGTTTACGATAACCCGGCAGCCAAAGAAAAGTTTTGTTTCATCCCGGATGACCCCTACTTCTTTCCAAATGCCACGGCAGAGTCCATGGCAAAAGATTACGCGGCTGTTTATCAAAACTTTGACCTGGAGCGTTTTGCCGGTCTCTTGGCGGATTTCCGCCTGGAGCCAAAGCGGCGGATTCACGACTATTCCAAGGGCATGAAGCGGCAATTGGCCATCCTTTTGGGCCTGTGCACCAACAGCAAGTATCTGCTCTTAGATGAAGTTTTTGATGGTTTGGACCCGGTCATGCGGCAGAGCATGAAGAGCCTGTTTGCCGAAGACATGGACCGGCGGCAGTTGACCCCGATCATTGCTTCCCACAACCTGAGAGAACTTGAAGATATCTGTGATCATATCGGTTTCCTGCACAGCGGCGGTCTGCTTTTGTCAGAAGATTTGGCCGACATGAAGCTGGAAATCCAGAAGCTGCAGTGCGTCTTCGAAAACGACCAGGACATGCAGGAAGTTTTAAGCAAATTGAAGGTGGTTGACCACAGCAGCCGGGGCCGCCTGCACACTTTGGTGGTGCGGGGCAGCCGGAGCGAAGTCGAAGCAGTCTTTGACCACGTGCCAATGACCTTCTTCGAAATCCTGCCGTTGACCTTGGAAGAAATCTTTATTGCAGAAGCGGAGGCAGTTGGTTATGACACGCGCAAACTTATCCTTAAATAAACACGCTCTGCCGCAAAAAGAAATTCTGCGGCACCGGAAAGTACCTGTGGCTTTGGCTACTTTGGTCATGGCCATGTTCTATATTGTCGGCCCGATTCTGGTGCTGATCAGTAATAAAGATGTTAACGCGGCTTCTTTGCTGTATAATGCCAGAACCTATTACATTTTTCAAAATATGGTCCTGTCGGCGGCTACGGCCGGAATCTTCGGCATTTATCTGGCCTATGAAGGTTTCCGCTTCCTGCACGTGCCGCGGCAAGTGGACTATTATGAAAGCCAGCCAATCAGCCGCAAGACCCGGTTTCTTGGAATCGCCGTCAACAGCCTGCTTATTTACAGCCTGATCTACCTGGTCTTTTTCCTGGCCGGAATGCTGCTGTGCGCGGCAGCTGGATCAAATTTCCTGGCTGATGGCGGGATCTGGCGGGGCTTTCTGGCCGACCTGCTTGTTTTTTCAGCCTGGTATGGCATCGCGTCTTTGAGCATGATGATCACGGGGAACACTTTTGTCGCTGCTTTGGCGACCATCTTCTTCTCCTGTTTTGAATTCGGCCTAATGTCCTTGTCCTCGATCTTTTATTCTGAGCTGGCAACTACAGCTGAATACAACAACCACACTTGGCTGGCCTACACCAATCCTTCAACTCAGCTATATAACTCCAACCACTGGCTGGGGATGGGGATCAACCTGCTTTGGACGGTGCTCTACCTGGCTTTGGCCTACTGGGCCTACCAAAAGCGGGCCAATGAAATGGCCGGCAGGGCAGTCGCTTTTGCCTGGATCGAGCAGGCGGTCAAGATCCTCCTTGTCGTCTTCTTCGCGGCAGTCGGCGGGGTCTTTGGCTACATGATTGACGGCTTGAACTTTGCCTGCGGCATTATTGGCGCCCTCCTTACCGGTTTGTTAACTGCCAGTCTGATGGAAATCATCTTCAAGTTTGACCTGGCAGCCTGGAAGCACAATTTTCTTCAAAGCTTGCTGCTGACAGCAGCTGGAGTGGCCGTGCTTGCCGGTCTGGTGTGGGGGGCCAAGCGCTATGACGATTGGCTGCCGGCAAGCGGTCAGGTAGCCAGCGTGGCAATTTCGCCGAGCGACGGCATCTATACCAACTATTACCTGGGCAAAGGGTCAGCCGCAGTCAACGCGGATGAGTATGCCGCTAAATACATGTCCGTGCCGGTCACCAGCGACCTTTTAAAACTGGCAAAAGCCGGCAGCAAATTTACCCAAAACCGGTCTCATGACCGGGAAGATTCAGTTTCGCTGCGCTTTGTGTTCAGAATGAAGAACGGCAGAAGCAGGGTCAGAGTCTACGCGGTCGAAAGAAAGGTGCTGAAGAAGTACTTTGAACCCATCAGCAAGACCAAGGCCTACAAGCAGGGCTACTTCCAGATTTATCACGACCAGCTGCTTATGGACAATTTGGACACCATGTCCTTTACTTACAAGAACGGCAAGGAAGCAATCAAGCGCCAGGACAGCCAGCTCTACAAGGACTTCCGCGCTGCCTACAAGCAGGACTTGACCAAGTGGGACTACCTGCAGGCCAGCCAGCAGAAGCCGGTCGGCCAGGTCGCCGTTTCCTGGAAGCGGGCAAACGGCAAGCAGGCCAAGATCTACTATCCGGTTTACAGCAACTACAGCCAGACGATTGCCTTTTTGAAGAAAAACAAGCTGTATGCCGCAAAGAAGCTTTCCCTGGAGGACCAGCAGCCGCTAGATTACTATCTTGATGACCAATTCGACTAAAGGGCGAAATTCAGCCGATTTGGCTTTAAAACTTTACTTTTCTGGCCATTTGCTCTATTATTAAAATAATTATATATTAATCTTGCTTTAATTATTTAGGAGGACAGATGGCCAAAGAACACGAAAACGCGGACGGAACGGTCCGCTCTTTATCGAACCGGCACGTACAGATGATTGCCATCGGCGGCACGATCGGGACAGGCCTTTTCTTAGGGGCCGGCAGCACGATCTCGGCCACCGGACCGTCAGTCATTTTGATTTATGCCTTTATGGGTGTCTTCTTCTTCTTCATGCTGCGGGCATTGGGAGAAATGTTTTACTCAGACCCCAACCACCATACCTTCGTTTCGTTTATCACCAAGTACCTGGGACCGGCTGCCGGCAACTTCGCCGGCTGGTCCTACTGGATCGGGCTGCTGTTTGCCTGCATGGCCGAACTGACGGCGGTCGGGACCTACTTCCAGTACTGGTTCCCGCACGCGCCTCTCTGGCTGGTCGAGCTTGTCTTTTTGGGAGCCTTGACCTTGCTGAACTTGACGGCAGCCAGACTGTTTGGTGAAACTGAATTCTGGTTCGCCATGATCAAGATCATCGCCATTATTTCCATGATCTTGACCGGGATCTTCCTGGTGGCGACCCACGCCAAGACGCCAGTCGGCTACGCTTCATTGAGCAACCTGACCAACAACTTCAAACTGGCGCCAAAAGGAACTTACGCCTTCTTTACGGCCTTCCCGATGGTCTTCTTCTCCTTCGCGGGGATTGAATTCGTGACCATCACGATCGGGGAAGCCGCCGACCCGCACCGGGTCATCAAGAAGGCGGTCAACGAGACGCTTTTGCGGATCCTTATTTTCTACATCGGTACTTTGACCGTGATCATGTGCGTGGTTCCTTGGAAGTCAGTCTCTGCTTCAAGCAGTCCTTTCGTTCAGGTCTTCCAGCTGGCCGGCTTTACGACGGCAGCCTCAATCCTGAACTTCGTGGTTTTGACCAGCGCGGCTTCTGCCTTGAATTCAACCATCTTCTCAGCTGGCCGGCATTTCTTCCAATTAGCTGAAGAAGCCAGCCGGGGCAGCTGGCTGAAGAAGCATTTCGCGAAGATCTCCCCGAACGGGGTCCCGGCAAAGGGGATCATGATCTCGGTTCTGTTCTCTTTGATCGCGCCGATCCTCAGTTTCTCCAACACGGCAATTGAGGCCTTCAGCATGGTTGCCGGAGCAACCAGTGACATCTTCATCCTGGTCTACGTCCTGGCCATGCTGGCCCACCGGAAGTACCGCAAGTCCAGCGATTTCCTAGCTGACGGCTTCAAGATGCCTTTCTACCAGGTGACCAGTCCGCTGACGATTGCCTTCTTCCTGGTAATCTTCTTCAGCCTCTTCTTCGTCAAAGAAGACATCTTCGGGGCCAGTCTGGCCACGGCCTGGGTCATCTTCTTCGGCAGCTTCTGCTACTTCCACGAGCGGCGCAAGGAAAAGCAGGCCGATTGACAAACTGAATTGCACAAAAGAAACAGTCATGACGAGCGTCATGGCTGTTTTTGCTTGCAATGTTAGGCTTTTCATGGAAAATAGGGGATCTGCCGGGAAAAAATGCTGGACGATTTTGTGAAAACCGAATGCTTTTCTTGACATCAACTGGCAAAGAGAGTATATTAAACAGATATTAAAAATGAAAACACGATTTGAAAGGTGGAAAATGGATGGCATATAACAAGATGTTGGTCCTGCAGACAGACTTTGGCTTAGTAGATGGGGCGGTCAGCGCCATGCACGGGGTGGCCCACACGGTGGCCAGCGACATCCTTGTCTCGGACCTGACCCATGAAATCCCGCCTTACGACATTTGGAACGCCTCATACCGGCTTTACCAAACCATCAAGTACTGGCCGGAAAACACCGTCTTCGTTTCTGTCGTTGACCCGGGCGTGGGTTCTGCCCGCCGGTCAATCGCCGTCAAGACCAAGTCGGGCCACTACGTTATCACCCCGGACAACGGGACTTTGACCCACATCTACAAGTATGAAGGGGTTGAAGCCGTCCGGGTGATCGACGAAAACAAGAACCGGCTGCCGCACTCCCAGGAAAGCAACACCTTCCACGGCCGGGACGTCTACGCCTACAACGGGGCCATGCTGGCCAGCGGGCAAGTGGCTTTTGAAGAACTGGGCCTGGAAGCCCCGGTGGACAGCCTGGTGACTCTGCCGGTCATCGAGCCGCGCCTGCAGGGCGACACGGCCGTCGGCACCATCGATGTTTTGGACGTCCGCTTCGGCTCCTTGTGGACCAATATCCCGCTGGAAATGGTCAAGGAGCTGGCAATCGACAGAGGCGACAGCCTGCTGGTCACCATCCTGCACCAGAACGTGGCCGTCTACCAGGAACAGATTCCGTTTGTCCGCTCATTTGCCGAAGTCAACCTGGGCCAGCCGCTGGTTTACATCAACTCCCTGGTCAACATCGGGATTGCCTTGAACCAGGAATCCTTCGCTGCCGTGCACCACATCGGCACCGGGACCGACTGGCAGGTCAAGATCAGCAAAGTCAACAAGCAACAAGCTTAAGGATTGGAGAGAATTTTTATGAATAAAGAAATGTGGAAGTTAAGTCCCAAGAACATTGCTGCCTTGGGGATCGGGTCAGCCGTTTTCGTGATCGTCGGCCGTTTTGCCTCAATTCCGAGCGGCCTGCCCAACACCAACTTTGAACTGGTTTACGCCTTCCTGGCCATGATTGCCATGATCTACGGGCCAACGGTCGGCTTCGGGGTCGGCTTCATTGGCCACTTGCTCTTGGATTTTATCATGTACGGGCAGACCTGGTGGAACTGGGACTTCGCCGCGGGCTTTTTGGGCTTCTTCATCGGCCTTTACGCCTTGCGCGTCAACATCGACCAGGGCGAATTCGGCACCAAGGAAATGGTGATCTTCAACGTCGTGCAGTTCGTGGCCAACGCCATCGTCTGGTTCCTGCTAGGGGCGCTGGGCGACATGATCCTGGACAGCGAACCGGCTGCCAAGGTCTTTGCCCAAGCCGGCCTGACGACCCTGATGGACGGGCTGACCATCCTGGTTTTAGGCACGATCCTGCTCAAGCTTTACGCCGGCAGCCGGGTCAAGAAGGGCAGTTTGCACAAGGATTAAGGAATTGATATATGACGAGTCTGATTCAGTTTAGAGATTTTTCTTTTCAGTATGACAGCCAGCAGGAACCAACCCTCCGCGACATCAATCTGACGATCGAAAAGGGGGAAAAGGTTCTGCTTGCGGGGCCTTCGGGCTCAGGCAAGTCGACTTTGGGCAAGTGCTTGAATGGATTGATTCCGAATCTGGATAAAGGGACGATCACAGGCCAGTGTTTGATTGATGGCAAGGACATCAGTCAGACTGGCCTGTTTGACTTATCTTTTACCACTTCGACCATTCTGCAGGACACCGACGCCCAGTTCATCGGCTTGACGGTCGGGGAGGACATCGCTTTTTCCCTGGAAAACGACTGCGTGCCGCAAGACCAGATGAAGGAAACGGTTGACCGCTGGGCCAAGGAACTGGACTTGGGCGACCTGCTCAAGCAGTCCCCGCAGAGCCTGTCTGGCGGGCAAAAGCAGCGCGTTGCCCTGGCCGGGGTCCTGGTCGACGAGTCCCCAATCCTGCTTTTTGACGAGCCTTTGGCCAACTTGGACCCGGCTTCGGGCTACAAGACCATGCGCTTGATCGACCAGATGCAGAAGAAGTTCGGAGCCACGGTGATCATCATTGAGCACCGCCTGGAAGAAGTCTTGGCTGAGGAAGTCGACCGGATCGTCCTGGTGGACGAGGGCCGGATCCTGGCCGACCAAAAGCCGGACGACCTGCTTAAGGCTGACCGTTTGGAAGCAGTCGGGGTCAGAAATCCCCTGTATTTGGATGCCATGAAGACGGCCGGGATCGACTTGGGCCAGATGGATAAATTGACCCCTTTGGCAGCCTTGCCGGTCACCGGGGATGCAAAGGAGAAGCTTTTGGCCTGGCAAAAGGGCTACGAATTGCCGGCCCCAAAGCCAGCCGGGCCGGACCTGCTCACGCTGAAAGACGTCGGCTTTGCCTACAGTCCGGAGCAAAAGCACCCCTTAAAGGACGTCAATGCCGTTATCAAGGAGGGAGACTTTGTCTCCATCGTCGGCCAAAACGGGGCGGGGAAGACCACCCTCTGCCGCTTGATCTGCGGCTTTTTGCAAAGTACTGGCGAAATTGCCTGGAAAGGCGAGGACCTGGCCGGCTTGTCCATCAAGGAGCGGGCTGACCGGATCGGCTACGTGATGCAGGATCCCAACCAGATGATCAGCCAGACCATGATTTTTGACGAAGTCGCTTTGGGCCTGCGCTTGCGGAAAGTGCCCGAAGCCGAGGTCAAGGAAAGGGTGGCCAAGGTCCTCAAGATCTGCGGCCTGTACCCCTTCAGAAACTGGCCGGTTTCCGCCCTCAGTTTCGGGCAAAAGAAGCGGGTGACGATTGCCGCCATCCTGATCCTGGAGCCGGACCTGTTGATTCTGGACGAGCCGACGGCCGGCCAGGACTGGAAGACCTACACGGAAATCATGTCCTTCTTGAAAGAGCTGAATGAAGCCGGCAAGACGATCATGATCATCACCCACGACATGCACCTGATGCTGGAATATACCGACCGGTCGCTGGTCTTCGCCAAGGGGCGCCTGATTGCCGACACCACGCCGGTGGAGCTGCTGACTGTCGAAAAATTGGTCAAGGAAGCCAGCCTGCGGCAGGTCAGCCTCTTTGACCTGGCCCGGCACTACGATCTGCCGGATCCGGAAGGCTTTGCCCGCAAGTTCGCGGCTTATGAACGGGAAAGATTGGGGGAAGACGCAAATGAATGATGCAGTTTTAGGCTATACGCCAGGGAAGACCTTTGTCCACCGCCTGAGCGCGACCACCAAGCTCTTGTTTTTGATCATTACTTCGGTGGCCTGCATGGTGACCTACGACACCCGCTTTTTGCTGACGATGTGCATCCTGTCGCTGGTCTTGTTCAAAATTTCCAAGGTGAAGTGGCGGCAGGTGTCGGTTGTGGTCAACCTGATCATGCTCTTTGCCGTCTTGAACCTGGTCCTGGTCTATGTCTTCCAGCCCAGCTACGGGGCGGACCTCTACGCTAGCAAGCACGTTTTGCTGGGCAGCGGCTTTTTCGCCTTGACGGCTGAGGAGTTGTTCTACCTCTTCAACCTCATGCTCAAGTACATCTGTGCCGTGCCGATCGCGGTTTTGTTCCTGCTGACGACCAACCCCAGCCAGTTTGCCTCCAGCTTGAACCAGATCGGGATCAGCTACCGCTTCTCCTATGCCTTCTCCCTGGCCCTGCGCTATATCCCGGACATCCAGGAGAGCTACTGGGCGATTTCCCATGCCCAGCAGGCCCGGGGCAACGAAATTTCCAAGAAGGCCAAGCTGGCCGACCGGGCCAAGGGGACGATCAACATCGTCATGCCCCTGATCCTGTCCAGCTTGGACCGGATTACGGTCATTTCGACGGCCATGGAGCTGCGCCGGTTCGGTTCAAAGAAGAAGCGGACCTGGTACACCTCCCAGAAGCTCAAGGGCAGCGACTGGCTGACCTTGGGAGTGGCAATCCTGCTGCTTTTGCTGATGCTTTACCTCTGGCATTTGAACCAAGGCCGCTTTTACAACCCATTTAAATAGAAAAAATTAAGGCTCCTGCAGGAGCCTTTTTTTATGGGGAAAAATCAAGTGAAGTTTTTCTTGAATGCAGGCAAAAAGCAGGAAATAATCAGGGGTGATGCTAGGGAAAAAAGCCGTAATTTGCCCCTTTTAGGCTGGAAAATCCTTATAAAAAGCCTTTTAACTTTTGTGACAGAAATCGCTATCTTTTGCAAAAGTGCAAAGGAAAGATAAAATAATTATTTCACAAACTCTGGAAGCGGTGACCGCTTACATTGGCGGAGAAGCCAAAAGCAAGGCGGCTTGGCCCTCTTGTGTCATTAAAAAAGGCCTGAAAATGCCTCTGTTATTTTTTGAAAATGCTGTTATAGTAGTAATTGAGAAAGATATCACAAGATTTGAGAAGGAAAGCAGGAGACGATCAAATGCCTAAGCTAAGCACAACTGAAGTAAATAAATCCGTCGAGACTGAAGAAGAAATCTACCACAATGTTGACATTTTGGTCAACAAATCACATGAGGCCCTGGACCAAATGGAAGACTTCAGCCAGGCCGACGTCGACAGATTGTGCCAAGTCATTGAAAAAGTCGGCGAAGACAACGCGCGGCATTTGGCACAAATGGCGGTCGATGAAACCGGCCGGGGCAAGGTCGAGGACAAGGTGACCAAGAACACCTACGCGGCCCAGACCATCTGGGAAAGCATGAAGGACATGAAGACGGTCGGGGTGATCGATGAGGACAAGGAGGAAGGCCTCATCAAGATTGCTGAGCCGATTGGGGTAATCGCCGGCGTCACGCCAGTCACCAACCCGACTTCCACGGTCATCTTCAAGGCCATGATTGCCATGAAGAGCAAGAACACGATCATCTTCGGCTTCCACCCACAGGCCCAGAAGTGCTGCGTGGAAACGGCCAAGCTGATCCGGGAAGCCACGGTCGCAGCCGGTGCTCCGGAAAACTGGATCCAGTGGATCGAGCACCCAAGCTTGACGGCCACGACGGCTTTGATGAACAATCCGAAGGTGCAGATGGTCCTGGCCACTGGCGGCCCGGGCATGGTCAAGGCGGCCTACTCAACTGGCAAGCCGGCTTTGGGCGTGGGCCCTGGCAACGGCCCGTCCTACATCGAAAAGTCGGCCGACATCGAGCAGTCAGTGGGCGACATCGTTTTGTCGAAGACTTTTGACAACGGGATGATCTGTGCTTCTGAAAACTCCGTCGTCGTTGACAAGGAAATCTACGACCAGGTCAAGGAAGCCTTCGCCAAGCGCCACTGCTACTTCTTAAAGCCGGAGGAAATCAAGCTGTTTGAAGACCACTTCATCGACCCGCGCCGGGGCACGGTTGCCGGGCCAATGGCCGGCAAGAGCGCGGTCAAGATCGCCGAAATGTGCGGCGTGACCGTACCGGCAGACACGGAAGTCATCGTGGCCGAATACAAGGGCGTGGGCCCGAAGCACCCGCTGTCAGCGGAAAAGCTGTCTCCGGTCTTCACCCTCTACAAGGCTGAAAACCAGACCCAGGCCTTCAAGATCTGCACCGACCTGCTGAACTACGGCGGTCGCGGCCACACCGCCGGGATCCACACCCGCGACAGCAAGGTGATCCGCAAGTTCGCCTTCGCCATGTCAGCCTGCCGGATCCTGGTCAACAGCCCGGCAGCCCTGGGCGGCATCGGCGGCGTCTACAACAACATGATGCCGTCCCTGACTTTGGGGACCGGCTCATACGGCGCCAACTCGGTTTCCCACAACATCACGGCCAAGGACCTCTTGAACATCAAGACGGTGGCCATGAGAAGAAAGCCCCTCCTGTAACCTTTCCTTTGAAATTAAAAATCAAGAATCTAGGACCCAAATACAAAAAGGCGAAAGCCGCCCCGCGGCGTTTTCGCCTTTTTTTGTCAGCAGAAGGTTAAATTTAGATGAATAAATGATAAAATAGTAAACGATAAGTCTGTTAAGGAGGAAAAAGCATGCAGAAAACTTGGTCAGTCAGAAGAACCGTCATCGTGGCCGTGTTGATGGCGATGAACGTTGCCCTGTCATCGTTCAGCATCCCGGTCCCAGGCGGACACTTGTATTTCAACGATGTCGTGATCGTGGCGGCAGCCCTCTTGCTTTCACCGTCAGAGGCCTTTGTCGTCGGCGGGGTCGGCGCTTTTTTGGGGGACTTTCTCTTTTACCCGGCGCCGATGTTCGTCAGCCTGTTTTCACACGGGCTGGAGGCCGTGATCATTTCCAGTTTTGCCCGCAAGGCTGCCGGTGACCACAAGAAGGTCGCAGCCGGCATCTTTTTGGGGGCAGCAGTGATGGTGACCGGCTACACCCTGGGCCGGGCCTTCGTCTACGCGACGCCGGCCATTTCCCTGGTCAAGTTTCCCTTTGAGTGCCTGCAGGCCGGGGTCGGGGCGGTTTTGGGCTACAGCTTGGTCTACCGCTGCGGCATCGAGCGGCAGTTCCAGCACCGTCTGCATTAAAAAAAGCCACCGCTTGGTGGCTTTTTGTCAGTTCGTTTTGAATGGCGCGCCGGTAATCCGGTTGCGGCCATTTTTTTTGCTCTCATACAGCATCCGGTCGGCGGCCTGGACCATCTCGTAGATCTCCGAGGAAGTCTGGGCCTGGCCGTAGACGTAGCCGGCAGAAATGTGGATGTCGAACTTCAAATCGAGAATGGAAACCTGTTCCAGCAGCTTGCGGACCCGCTGGTCCTCGCCCAGCAGCTGGTCAGACGAGGAAAAGTCGGTAATGACCAGGAACTCGTCGCCCCCGTAGCGGTAGCAGTGGCCGATTCCGTAGACGTGCAGCAGGGTTTCGCTGATCTTCTTGAGGACCGCGTCGCCGTACAGGTGGCCGAACTTGTCGTTAAAGGTCTTGAAGTAGTCGATGTCGATCATCATCACCATCAGTTCCTGCCCGGTCAGATAGCTGAAGTCCCGGTCAAAGCTCCGCCGGTTCTTCAAGGTGGTCAGGGGATCCCGAGCGGCTTCGATTCTCAAGGTGTTCAATTCGTCCATCTTGCTGGAGACGTCCATGATGAAGCCGATCAATCCGCAGACCGCGTCGTTGGCATAGACTGGCGACAGGTAGTAGTGGAAGGTCCGCCGGTTGTCGCTGCTTTCAAGGGTGAGATAGTCATCCAGCGCCATCCCGTCTTTGAGCAGCTGCTCTTCCTGGGAGCTGATCTGGCTTAATTCCGGCAGTTCGTAGCTTTGCCGGTGCAAAAGGTCCTTGAGTCTGAGGCCGAAGTAGTCCAAAAAGCGCTGGTTGGCTCCCAGGTATTCCAGCCGGCTGTTTTTCCAGAAAATGCCGACATTGCTGGTTTCCAGCAGGGAAAGGCGGATCTTTTCGGATTCAAGACCGCCCCCGTCGACCAGGGGCTGGTAGTCGTTATGCGGCTCCCGGTCCCGCACCTTGTAGCCGTCGGAAAGGAAGGCGGCCAGGTTGTCGGTCTTGGAGATCAGCTGCAGGCGGACCTTGAACACCTCGTTTTCGGTGATCCAGTCAAACTGCGAGATTTCACTGACCCGCCGGCACTGGTCAATGGCATTCCACAAGCGGATGCTGTTGCCGGCGCTGGCAGCATTGCAGCTGTCGGCGAAGGCGTCCGTGTCGGCAAAGCCCAGGCGATTGATCCAGGAACGGAAGGCGCTGTTGCAGTAGACCAGCTTGGCCTGCCGGCCCCGCAAAACGAAGATGGAGTTGGGCTGGGGGTTTTCAAAATTGCTGTTCAGCCGGTCCTTGGTCTCCAGGTAGGGGTCCAGGACGTTGATCCGGCTCAGGCCCGTAAAGAGGGCCCGCTCTTCGACGTTTTCAAAAGCTGCCGGGTCGTTGCGGACGCTTCTTTCCGGCATTTCCTTGCCCAACAGCCGCCCCTGGGTCATCATTACCCCCAGGGAACGGATGAAGTTGAGCATGGTCTTGTTTTCAATGCCTTTGACGATGGGGACGATCTTGAGCAGGCGGGTCATGTTGATGACCGAGGCCAGGATGATCTTGGCCTTCTGCGGGTTGCTGTCGAAGCTGCGCACGTCAACCTTGAGCTGGTCGAAATTGTATTCCAGCAGGGTCTCGGTCGACAGGTCGCTGTTTTCGCCGCCATAGCGGTCCAGGCAGATCCGGAAGCCGTTTTTCTGCAGGCTGGCGGCCCCGGCCTTGAGCCGC
>NZ_BOCG01000120.1 GCF_016587775.1 Lactobacillus nasalidis
CAAGATTCCGGTTCTTGAAATCTGGGTTCGACTCCCAGGGGGTCCATCATAAAAAAAAACCGCTACTTTTCAGTAGCGGTTTTCTTTTTGTCTTTTTTGATCAGTCAAACAGCGCCGCCAGATCCTGCATCTGCAGCTCCTGTTTGGCCTGGCCCTGGTAGTCGTGGGTGATCTGCCCGTGGTCCAGCACCAGCAGGCGGTTGCCGTACTTTAAGGCATCTTCCATATGGTGGGTGATCATCACCGCGGTGATCTTCTGGGCCCGGATCTGCTCATCCGTTGCCTCCATCAGCTTGCGGCTTGATCTGGGGTCCAGGGCCGCGGTGTGTTCGTCAAGCAGCAGGAGCTCCGGCTTCTTGTAGGTGGCCATGACGAAGCTGAGCGCCTGTCTTTGCCCGCCGGAAAGCTGTTCAACCGGCAAAGTGAGCTTCTCGGCCAGGTCCGGGTTGACCCGGGTCAAAGCCTGCTTGAACTTGTCGCTGCTTTCCTTGAGCCGGCGCAGTTTCAGTCCCCGCCGCTCCCCGCGCTTGGCGGCCAGCAGGAGGTTTTCGGCCACCGTCATCCGCGGGGCCGTCCCCATCTTGGGATCCTGAAAGACCCGGGCGATGTAGCTGCTGCGCTTGACCTCGCTTTCCCGGCTGATGTCCTGGCCGGCATGCAGGATTTTGCCGCCAGTCGGCTGGATGGCCCCGGCCAAAACGTTGAGCAAGGTGCTTTTCCCGGCCCCGTTGCCGCCCAGAAGGCAGATGAAGTCGCCAGGCTTGATCTGCAGGTTGATCTTGCGCAGGATCTGGTTTTCGTCGCTGCTGCCGCGGTTCACGGTAACGTCCACATCGATTAATTCCAACAAGTTTTGACTAGTCATGCTTGAGTCCTTTCAAAAAAGTCTGCTTCAATTTCAGTTTTGCCTCCACCTGCGGCAGCATCATGCAGGCTGCCAGGACCAGGGAAGAAATCAGGTTCAGGTTGTTTGAGGACAGGCCCACCTGCAAAACGGCCAGCAAAAGCAGGCGGTAGACGATGCTGCCCAGAGTAACCGCGAACAGGCGGCTGGCCAGGTTCAGGTTTCTGAAGATGACTTCGCTGATGATGATCGAAGCCAGGGCAATCACGATCGTGCCCGTCCCCATGTTCACGTCAGCGTAGCCGTTGCTCTGGGCCACCACGGCCCCGCACAAGCCGACCAGGCCGTTGGAGATCATCAGCCCGGCCACCGTCATCTGCTGGGGGCTGATGCCCTGGGACTTGGCCATCTGCGGGTTGTCGCCCGTGGCGATGAAGGCCTGGCCGAAGTCGGTCGTCAAAAACCAGATCAAGATCACGGTCACCAGCACCATCAGCACCGTCCCGGCAAAGACGCTGTCAAAGTACTGCGGCAGGCTTTTCAAAAAGGCTGAAGAGTAGATGGTCTTTTGCCCCAGCAGGGAAACGTTGGATTTGCCCATGACCATCAAGTTGACCGAGTAGATCCCGGTCATGGTCAGAATCCCGGCCAGCAGGCTGGGGATCTTGCCCTTGGTGATCAAAAGGGCCGTCACCAGGCCCGCTGCTGCCCCGGCCAGAAAAGCTGCCAGAGTTGCCAGGTAAGGGTCAACGCCCTTGACGATCAGGCTGACGGAAACCGCCGCTCCCAGCGGAAAGGTTCCTTCCACGGTCATATCCGTGGTGTTCATGATTCTAAAGCTGAGAAAGAGCCCCAGCCCCAGGAGCCCCCACAAGAAGCCCTGGCCGATTGCCGATACGATTAAATTCATCTTCACTTGCTCCGTTCTAAAAATTACTTGTAGATGGTTCCGTTGGCCTTGGCTTCTTTCAAGAAGCTGGCCGGAACCTTGATGCCCAGCTTTTTGGCTTCCTTGAGGTTCAAGTAGGGCGTCCCGTGTTCAACATAGCGGATGGCCATGTCGCCCGGCTTTTTGCCCTTCAGGATCTGCACGGTCATCTTGGCCCCGATCAGGCCCAGCTTGTACTGGTCCACGCTGTAAGTTGCCAGCCCCCCGTCTTTGACCATGGTCCCGGCTGCCGGGAAGACCGGCTTTTTAGCCGCGTTGGCATTTTTGACCAAAGTCTGCATGGCCCCGGCGATCGTGTTGTCAGTCGGCACGATGACCGCGTCAACCTTCGTCAGCATCTGCTGGGAAACCTGGTTCAAGTCATTGCTGTTGGCAATTGAGTAGGCCCGGTAGCTGATCCCCATCTGCTTGCAATAAGAAACGATCTGCTTATAGCCGGAGACTGCCGAGCTGTCGCTGGAGGTATAGATGATGCCCAGGGTCTTCAGCTTCGGCAAAAAGCGCTTGATCAGCTTCAGCTGCTGCTTGATCGGCGCCCGGTCGCTCACGCCGGTGATGTTGCCGCCGGGGTGCTTGTTGTTTTTGACCAGGCCGGCTCCCTTGGGGTCAGTCACTGCCCCCAGGACGATCGGCTTCTTCTTGGTAGCGTTGGCCAGGGCCTGGGATGAAGGCGTGGTGATCCCGAACAGGACCTGGTCCTGGCTGTTGACCAGCTTTTCGGCCATCGTCTTCAGGTTGCTCTGGTCGTTGTTGGCGTTTTGATAGTCAATCTTGACCTTGTAGCCGGACTTGGCCAGCCCCGCCCGGTAGCCCCGGTAGATTTCGTCTAAAGCCGGGTGGCGCATCAAAGTCAGAACCCCGACTCTGACTTCCTTGGTCTTTTCAGCCGCCGGCTTGACCTTGACGAAGAAGACTGCTCCCAAAAAAAGATAGATTGCAGCAAAAGCCGCGAGTACTTTTTTCATTCTGTTACCTCACAAATTCAACTAATCATGAAAACAACTGAAACAGATAAAAACATTGCTTAAAAGCCGCGCTTAAACAAAAAAGGAGGATCCGCCTGGATCCTCCTTTTGTTTCTGAGCAAAGAAAAATCCGGATAGATTCAATTGTTACTATCCGGATCGTGATGAGCTTTCAGCAATTCAGACAGCAATTCAAGCCAAAACAGATTGAATCGCCGCTCCGCGAAACAATCTCTACTTGAATTGCCAGCTTTCCTTTACCATTGCTTGAAAGTTCATCATTGTTACCTCTTAATTAATGTCTTATTTATTTTTAACTAAATATTACTTGAATCGCCTGCCCCTGTCAAGGGACTTTTGCCTTCTTTTTACCAGCGGCCGGACAAAATTTCCCCCCGCTGGGCCAGCTGCACGTAAAGCTGGCTGCCGTCAGCCGACAAACCCTCGGTCTCGCGGTTGGAAACGT
>NZ_BOCG01000121.1 GCF_016587775.1 Lactobacillus nasalidis
TCATTGAGATCAATGAACGATTGCAAAGCGACCGAGAGAGTTCGAAAGAACAAAACTTGTTAGGTCAAGTGAAGAAGGGCGCACGGTGAATGCCTTGGCACTGGAAGCCGATGAAGGACGCGACTAACCGCGAAAGTCTTCGGGGAGCCGTAAGTAGGCTTTGATCCGGAGGTCTCCGAATGGGGGAACCCAGCATGTGCAGATATGTTATTCATGAGTGAATACATAGCTTATGAAAGGAACACGCAGTGAACTGAAACATCTAAGTAGCTGCAGGAAGAGAAAGAAATTCGATTTCCCAAGTAGCGGCGAGCGAACAGGAAAGAGCCCAAACCGGCAGATTTATCTGCCGGGGTTGTAGGACTGAGTCATGGCACTTCAGAGGATAGCAGAAGCATTTGGGAAAA